>JAYGGC010000186.1:0-49042 GCA_046581525.1 Roseibacillus sp.
CCGAACATCCTGCCATCACGGCTGCCAACAAGGTGCTCGCGGCCATCCATGCCGGCGATGCCGCTGCGATTCGGCCACTGCTCAACGCCACCAATCAAAAAAAGGTGAGTGATGAGGAGCTCCCGGAACTGCTCAAGGAAGCCAAGGAATTCCTCGGTGAGGTGACCAAAGTCACGGAGGTGAGAAAAGGGAGGAGAGAGAACCAGGTGTCTGCAAAAATCAGGGTTGTCGAAGACGAGGTCTTCGTCGTTGTCCTGACCCTTGAGGACGGCCAATACCTTTTCGAGGACCTGAACAGCCCCGACGTTGCTGGTTACGAGGCCTTCGAAAAGATCGCCCCCTGACGCGGTTCGGCTCCTCGCCACCTTATTGCGTCACGTGGATCGTGTTCCAGATCCTGGTCACGATCTCCTCGCCATCATCAGTCTCCAGATCGAGATCGATCTGCATCATGTGAACCGGTTGCAGGTTCTCGACCTCAAGGAAGACCGACTTCCCGTCCGGGAGAAGCTTGGCGGACTTGACCGGGAACTTGGTGCGCCCCTTCGGGGGACCCGCTGAGCCACGGTGGCCGACCTGGAACTCGCCCGTCCCGTAGTCATGGGTCCAGCGCAGGTCTGATCCGGAGAGGTTGAAACTCTCCGGGTCTTCCGCCAGTTCCCGGTCCAGCTTCCGGGTGAAACCGATCTCGATCCCGCCGTCGCGCACTTTCAGGCTGCTCGGCATCAAGACCTTCCTACCGGTGTAGCGCACGCGGTCGAGACCACCTTCCCGGCCGGCGTTGGTCTGCCATCCTTTCAGTCCCGCGATGTAGAGCTGGCCGTCCTTCTTGTTGAACTTGCCGCGCATCGCACTCGAGGTCGGACGGACTGGAATCTTGACCACCCCGCCCTGCATGAGATCGCCCTTCTTCTCCTTCAGGACGACATAGATGGCGCTTTGGCCGTAGCTGAAGTGGAGCATCTCACCCTCGTAGGGTCCCCACTTGTCACTGGTGACCCAGACCTGGCCGCCATTCGAATTGTCCACACCCTTCGGGAGCCACGCCAACGGCTTCGGCTCTTCCCCCGGGTCGAGGTGCTGCTTCCGATTCCCGCGGCGCTGGCTCACGGTCGGGGTGGTCTTCATCTTCGCGTAGTCCGCAGCGGAGTCCACCACGCCGAGGAATTCGCCTTCTTCGATCCAGTGAATCGGGCAGCGCGGGACAAAGGTGCCCTCGTTGTCGCCGCTGGTAAGCTGACCCGTCGGGCTCACTCCGATCCCATTCGGCGCACGCAACCCGGTGGCATAGCGATCCAATTTCGACCCATCCTTCGAGACCCGGATGATCGATCCGTGGTGCCTCCCCATGCGCTCGAAGCTGCGCCCGCCGCCGCGCACCGGGCTTCCGAAGGCAAAGTAGAAGTTCCCCTTCGGTCCGGTCTTGAGATCGAAGCAAAAGGCGTGGAAGCCGCTGGTGAGTTCCCAGTCGTTGTTGAAGTTCTCGTAGTAGTCCGCTTCACCGTCTCCGTTGAGATCGTGGTAGCGAGTTATCTGGTCATCCGCCACGGTGTAAATCACGTCGTCGACGATGGTGAGGCCCAGGGTCTCGTGTCCGCCGGCTGCGAAGCGCTTCCAGGTCAGGTTCTCAAGGTTCTCATCGATGCCGCTGACCACCCAGACGTCCCCGTCCCAGGTGCAGACCGCCGCCTTGCTTGGATCGCTGGTGAAGAAGTCGAAGCCCCCGATGCGCATCTGCACGCCGTACGGGTTGCGGTAGGGAACGGTGAGACGATCGAGCAGGTAGGCGGCCTTGCCGTCATCCTTGGCCAACTCGCCTTTGGTGGTCACCGTTTCGGTCCACTTCGGCGGGCCACCCTTCATGTAGAGGGTGAGATCCTCGAGGCTCTTGGAGAGGTCCCCCAGGCCGTAGACGATCTTGAGGTGCACCATCCCCGCGGGAATGCGCAGCACCACTCGTCCGTCCGCGGTGGTCGGTTTCAGCGGTGCGCCGATCACCTGAATCTCGGGAGCACCGTCCGCATCGGCAAGCGCCACGAGGGCAGGCTTGGAAAACTTGCCCTGGATCGTGCGGGTGATGAGACCGTTCTCCAAGGCCGGCAACTCGAGGACAGGATCCGCACCCACGGTGTAGCGCAGGATCGTTTTTTCGCCGTGCACGTAGAGACCCTCGTAATGGGCATGGTTTTTCGGAATGGGTCCGAGCGGAGGATAGGCCCCGTCTTCCGGAATGCGGGGCTCCGCAAAGCTGCCCCTGGCATTCGCCCACCCGGGCGCAGCTTGGTTGGTGAACACCTTGGCTCCGCCATGCGAGGGGAACTGCCCGTGACCACCCGTGAAGGGAAGCCCCTGTAGCTTCAGTCCACCCTGGGTCCATCCCGCCACCATGCGCATGGTGTCGGCATCAAAGGCGATGCACGCATTCCCGGCCGTATCGAGTTTGATGATCTGGGTCCGAAAGGCGACGTTCTCCCCCTTTGCATCGCGCCCCACGCGAAGGGCCGTTCCGATGAAATTGCCAAACTTGGCCGGCAGCGCACCCGCGAGCGGCTTGCTTGGCACCGCCGGTGCGGCCTTGGCTTTTGCAAACGCCTGCTGGTCCCACTTGATGGCCTTCCGCTTGTTTTCATCATGGAAGAGCACCGAAGCCGGAATGGGCTCTTCCTTGCCCTTGCGCCCCATCCACCCGACCACGCAACCAGCGCCGCCAGCACCTTCCTGGAAGATGATCTTGATCGGATGTGCCCCGGCCTGCAGTGAGACCGTCCCGGTCACTTTCTTCATGGGGTGCGGGCCCCAGTTATCGACCACCAGCTTGCCATCGAGGTAGAGGCGCGAACCATCACTTGAGTTGGTCGAAAAGAGATAGGCGCCCGCCTTCTTGATCGTGATCGCACCGCTCCAGCGAACCATGAAGTTGTCCGTGAGCTTGGAGCCGTTGAATTCGCCCTTCACTTCCGCAAAGTTCACCGCGTTGTCGACGCGCACCAACCACGGTTGCTGACCGACGGGCACTTCGAACTCGTCACCAAGTTTGTCATGCAGTTTGAAATACTCACCAATCAACCCGGGCGCGGCCGAGGCGTTCAGGGAGAGGGCGGCAGAGAGAGCAAGGAGGCTTGCTGGGAGTTTCATGGTTTTACTCTTGGGACAGGGAGCGCAGGTATTCATAGATGGCATCGAACTGCTTGGTGGCATCCCCTCCGTAGTGCTCGGTAAGTGGCGTTTTGCCGTCCGTGGCATACTTGGGCATGATCGTGCCGGGCCAGGTTCGCGGGGGATCGTTCATCCAGAGATGGAAATACTCGTGGCTCAGGCGGGCGCCCGCGTCGCGGAAGTTGGGTCCCTCCCCTTCGAAGACCGCGATGGGTGGTTTATCTCCGATCCCATGACAAGTTGCGCAAGCCAGTCCGGCCTGCACGCTCGACATCGCCTCGCCCACTTTGACTTTGGCGGCATCGAACGCGGGGAGCTTCGGGGAAACGGCCGGTACACCCACGCTGTGGCTGAAGCCGGTGGACAAGTCCTTCGCCCGGGAAGGAAAGGCGGGCATGCGGGCGGCCATCCAGGGGCGGACCTTGGGATCGATCTCGCCCGCAAACAATTTCGCGCGCCACTCCGGCCGCAGCTTCAGGCCGAGGTGGTTGAGAGGCGGCGGGCCGGCCTTGATTGCGGGCTTCTCTTCGTTGACGGCAGGCTCCGGCGGCACAAGGTGAGCAACCTCGGCCGCAAACTTCTCACGGAAGGTCTCCTCCCCATCCCGCGAGTGACAGGCACTACAACGCAAGGCATCGAATTGACGCTCGGCGAACTCCGCCGGCACGAACCGGGCGAGGGATTCCTGGTTGGACTTCCCGGAAAGGAAAATCGCGAGGGCTCCTCTGCTCTCTCCCGCATGGACATAATCGAATCTCACCGCGCTGCACTCGGCGGACTTGAGCGAAAAGAGCGGCGTCTTGGCCAGCAGCGTGCTCTTCTCCCCCTTGCGCTCGTGACAGTTGAAACAGCCGGAGGCCTTCGCGAGCACACGCCCCTTCTCGATATCGCCGGCGGGAATAAGGGCCCCGGGGTCGTTCTCGAGAGACCGCAGAAACCCAGCGAGTGCGACCGCTTCTTCTTCGCTGAACTTGAATGTGGGCATCCGGGTGGCCTGGTGGAACTTGGCCGGTTCGCGCAGAAATTCCCGCAAGGCCCCCAGGCGAAATTTTTTCCCAATCGACTTCAAGCCGATGCGCTCGAAATCGCCCCTGGCATTCAGGCTGTGACACGCGATGCACCCCTGCTGATGGAAGAGATGACCGCCGCTCCTGACCTGTGCCGGGGTGGCGGCCACCATCCCTTCATCGTTCGGCGCATCGGCCGAGAGGTATGCCGCAATGTGCGCGGCCTTCTCTTCGCCGTTCTCCTTGAAGACCATCGGCATGTGCGCGGAGAGTCGGATCGCCTTCGGATTGGCGATCCACTTCGCCAACCAGTCCCGCCGCAAGCGCTTGCCCACTCCGTCGAGCGAGGGACCACGAAGTTTCAGCTCCGCCATGGCGGGAAGACCCGATCCCTGGTGACAGGCCATGCATCGTTTCTCGGCCAGCAGCATGCGCCCATCCCGGAAAGTCCCCTGCCTTAACAAGGAGGGGTCATTCGGATCGTGCCCAAAGGCGGTGGCAGGCACCGGCTCACGTCCAAAATCGCGACCTTCCCAAAAGAGACGCAACCATGCATTGCCGTCCGTGGGCGGTTCATACTCGACCACGAAGTCATGCGCTCCGCTGGAGAGCCGCTTCGATTCATTGGGCTCGCCGATCGCAGGCACAAGCGCCTCGCCATCAACAAGAAGGCGCGCCACTCCCGCGCCCACCAAGTGGAAGACCAGCCGACTCCGCTTCTCGAGCACGAGCACTCCTTCCCACCTTGCCTTGAAGGCCCCCGCTTTCAGAAACGGTGAAACCGCTGCACCATCGGGAACGTGCAGCACGACCGAGCGTGCTACACGGGCATCCTCACCACCCCCGGCTGTCAGGCGCAGGATTAGTCCCCGCGCAGGGTCGTCCGCTCCGGTCGCAAGCGACGGAAGGAGGAGAGCGAGGATCGCAATCACGGAGCGGGCGGACACGGCTCCCCTTACTTGATCTGGGCGTTGATCTTTCACAGTGCCAAGGGTTTAGGAAGGGCTGCTCATAAACGTCTTCTGCGCCCTAGCCAAGCCCTGCTTGACGCACTCCACCGCATCCCCTCAACTGTAGTCAGGTTCGACCAAAACGCGGTATAACAGATGGGATGAAGGGCCCCTTTCTCAGAGTGATCAGCATTTCAGGTCTTGGCGTGGGATGCCTCCTCGCTGCGCCGGCTGCTTCCGAGTTCCAATCCCTGGGAGAGTCCTACAAAAAAAAGATTCACCCGCTTGTCGATCGCTACTGTCTCGACTGCCACGACAAAGCCACCAGCGAGGGCGAACTCGATCTCGAACGCTTTAACGATCTCACCGCTGTCCGCCGCGACCCGAAGACCTGGCAGCATGTCGTCGAGCAACTTGAGAACGGCGAGATGCCGCCGAAAAAAAAGGAGTCCACCAAGCAGCCCAGCACTGCGGAGCGTGCGGCCCTCATCGCGTGGACCAAGAGCTATCTCAACACCGAAGCGCGCGCGCAAGCCGGCGATCCGGGGCCGGTTGTCCTGCGCCGGTTGAGCAACTCGGAGTATACCTACAGTGTGCGGGATCTCACGGGCGTCGCCTCCCTGAAGCCCGCCCATGAGTTTCCGGTCGACAGCGCGGCGGGCGAGGGATTCACCAATGCGGGCGGAGCTCTCGTCATGTCGCCCGCCTTGTTCGAGAAATATCTCGAGGCGGGAAAGCAGATCGCGGCCCACGTCGTCCTCCTCCCCGATGGCTTCCGCTTTTCGCCCAGCACCACCCGCGCCGATCACGCCAACGAGCTCCTCGCCGAGCTGCGTGCCAGCTACCTGCGCACCACGGGCGGTGAGGGGATCAACTTTTCCTACACCAGCCAGGTCCGCAATGCGGCGCCCGAGGGCGAAGGCGAGGGCCGGCTCAACCTCACGCCCTACCTTGCGTCCCTGATCAAGCACCACGCCCGCCTCAGGGAAGATCCCGGTCAGGCGGCGAGGATCGCGGTCGATTCCGGACTCAACGCGAAGTACTTCGGGATCCTCACCTTCGCCCTGGTCGCCGGTGAACCGAAGAACTCATTCTTGTTGGATCATCTGCGCAACAAGTTGAGCAGGGCCAAACCGAATGACGCCGCCGCAATCGCCACCGAAGTGCGGAGCTGGCAGGACCGGCTTTGGAAATTCAACAAGGTGGGACACCTCGGCCTCGTCCGGCCGTGGCAGGAACCGGTGACCGCGATCGCCACCGCCCGGGACATTCGCATCAAACTTGGCCCTGACACCAAGAGGATCTACCTTTCGGCCCAGGGATTCGGCGGAGGCAAGGCAACGGTGGAATGGCAGAAGCCCCGGATCGAGCGGCCCGGAAGAACTCCGATCCTGCTTCGTGATCTCGAGGCGGGTTTCGCGAAACTCAAGGATCTGCACCGCACCGCTCTCGACAACACCGCTCGCTACCTCGCGGTCGCCGCCGAGGTGCGCAAGGCTGGCAAAGCCGCGGACACCACTGCCATCGCCGCCCGCCACAAACTCGATCCCGGGGTCCTGAATGCGTGGGCCTCCTATCTTGGTCTCTCGCACGGTGGAAAGGTCGAAATCCACCAGCATCTCACTGCCAGGATTCCCACCACCGGCGGATACAATTTCGTCACGGGCTGGGGACTGAAGGGCGTGGGGGACTACTCACTGCTTGGAAACTCGTCAGACCAGGACGTCAGGATTCCCGGAGAGATGAAGGCCCACAAGGTGGTGGTCCACCCGCGCCCCGATCGTTGGATCGCGGCGGGTTGGATGAGTCCGTTTGATGGCCGCGTGAAAGTCTCTCCGCACGTTCGCGATGCGCATGGCGCCTGCGGTAACGGAGTGAGCTGGTCCGTTGACTTGCGGCGCGGAAGCCTGGCCCGCATCCTGCGCTCCGCCGACCTTGACCTCGGACAGGTCGCTGCCATCGAACCGGTCAACGAACTGGAGGTGCGCAAGGGCGACCTCATTTCGGTCATCATCGGGGCGCGAGACAACAACCACAGTTGCGACCTCACCGAGATCGATCTCGCGATCGAGGAACTGGGACCCAAGGCCCGGCTGTGGTCGCTCTCGGGCAACTGCGCCGACAACATGCACGCCGGCAACCCGCACTCTGATCACCTCGGAAACCAGGCCATCTGGCACTTTTATGGTGGCCTGAACGACCGAAGGAAGCGCCAGGCGGGAGCAGTTCCAGGCTCCCTGCTCGCAGCGTGGCTCCACGAAAAGGATGCAACGCGCGCCGGTGAACTCGCCGACCGGGTGCAAACATTGTTAAGCAATCCCCTCCCACCCGACGCCTCGGAGCCTGACAAGATGGTTCATCAGGCGCTGACCTCACTGGCTGGTCCTCTCTTTGCCCGCCTGGATTTTGCCGAGCTGGCTCAACGGAATCAAAGCGAGGCCTGGAAGGCATACGACGTCAACGGGAACCGGTTGATGAATGCGCCCTCTCACCTTGAGTTCGACCTTCCTCAATCGCTGGTCGCCGGAGCACACTTCGTGGTGCGCGGCGTGGTGCATGAATCGAGTGATCCCAACATCGTGATGCAATTTCACGCCGGAACCAGCGGACCGGCGGCGACAGCTTCCCTCCGCGCCAACGAGCCCATCGTGGTGCACTCGAGGGGTGCTGCGCGCGAGAAGATGGAGAACGCGCTGGCGGAGTTCCGCAATCTATTCCCAGCCGCGATGTGCTACGCCCGCGTGGTTCCGGCCGACGAAGTGGTGACCATGCTGCTCTACCATCGCGAGGACGACCACCTCGCGCGCCTCATGCTGAGTGTGGAAGAGCGGGCAAGGATCGACCGTCTCTGGCGACAACTCGAGTTTGTAAAACTCGAACCGCGACGCCTGGTGACCTCCTACGAACAGATCTGGCAGTTTTCCACCCAGGACGCCGACCCGAAGAAGTTCGAACCGATGGAGGCGGCCATCCGCAAACGTGCGGCCGAGTTTGAGAAGACCCTCCTGGCGGCGGAACCCACCCACCTCGATGCTCTGGTCGCCTTTGCACCAAAGGCCTATCGCCGACCGCTCACCAAGGATGAGGGAGAGAAGCTCCGGCGCCTCTACCATCAACTTCGCCGCGAGAAACTCTCTCACGAGGAAGCCCTCCGACTCACCCTCGCTCGCCTCTTCACTGCCGCGGCCTTCCTCTACAAAACGGAGGCCCCGCCCCCGGGACCAAAACAGGGAGCGGTCAGCAACTGGGAACTGGCTACCCGGCTCTCCTACTTTCTCACTTCCTCCGCTCCCGATGCAGAGCTCCGCCGAGTCGCCGCCGCGGGAACACTCACCAACGACAAGACCCTCGGCCACCAAACGCAGCGCCTGCTCAAGGGCGACCGCGCCCGCCGGCTTGCGATTGAGTTTGCCTGTCAGTGGTTGCACATCCGCGACTTCGACCAGTTCGACGAGAAGAACGAGCGCCTCTACCCCGAGTTCACGAAACTCCGTGGCAGCATGTACGAGGAATCGATCCGCTTTTTCACCGACTTTTTCCGGAACAACCGCTCCATCCTCTCCCTCCTCGAGGCCGATCACGTCTTCGTCGATGCCGAGCTCGCCCGATTTTACGATCTCCCTGAACCGGCCGCCGGTTGGCATCGCGTCGGGGACACGAAGAAGTCGGGCCGCGGCGGCATCCTCGGATTCGCCACAACCCTTGCCAGGCAATCCGGAGCATCCCGCACCAGTCCCATCCTGCGCGGCAACTGGGTTTCAGAAACTCTCCTGGGCGAGCGCCTTCCCAAGCCGCCCAAGGATGTTCCGCAGCTTCCCGACACTGTTCCCGAGGGGCTCTCCGAACGTGAACTCATCGCACGGCACAGTTCCGATCCCGCCTGCGCCAAGTGTCACGACCGGATCGATCCCTACGGCTTTGCGCTCGAAAGCTACAACGCCATCGGTCGCCGCCGCACGGTGGCTGATACCAAGGCGAAACTCCCGGACGGGAAATCGATCGATGGCCTCGACGGACTCCGCACCTACCTTCTCAACGATCGCCGGGAGACCTTCCTTCGCCACTTCTGTCAGAAGCTCCTCGGTTACGCCCTGGGCCGCGAAGTGCAGCTCTCCGATGAGCCCCTCCTCGATGAAATCATGAAGGAACTGCCACAAAACGACTACCGCATCGGCATTGCGGTGGAAGCAATCGTGCAGAGCCCGCAGTTCCGTGAAATCCGGGGGGCGCAGCATCCCTGAATTTGCATTCTCAATCCTCCTCCACCTGCTACCCTGATTCAATGAACACGCGTCCGGACCTCACTCGTCGCACCATGCTCCGCGGACTTGGGGTCACCATGGCGCTTCCGTGGCTGGAGTCCCTGCCCGCCTTCGCCGACGCGCCCAAGCCCAAGAGCCCGGGTGCCGATGCCCCCCTGCGCCTTGGAGTCCTCTTTGCCGGGAACGGCTTTCACAAGGGAGAATTCTGGGCCAAGGGCGCCGGGAAGGAGATGGAATTCGGCAAGGTCCTCTCCCCCATCGCGCAACACCGGGAAAAGCTTCTCTTCATTCGCGGCCTCTTCAACGCCGAGGCATTGAAGGGAAACATTCACAGTTCGATGACCGGCAATCTGCTCTCCGGAGCACCGCTCTCCCCGGGTGGCGAGATCAAGTCCGGCACCAGCTTCGACCAGCTCATCGCGCAGCGTTATGGACGCCGCTCCAAGGTGCCCAGTCTCGTGCTCGGTTGTGAGAAGGCGAACCCGTCGATCCACAAAAACTATTCCATGATCTACAGCTCCCACATTTCGTGGAGCTCCCCGACCACCCCCACTCCTCTCGAAGTTTATCCCGCGCTCGCCTTCGACCGGCTCTTCAAGCACGGCGAACACCCCGGCGACCGCAGCGTGCTCGATTCCGTGCTGGAAGAAGCCGAGGACCTGCGGCGACAGGTCAGCTCCAGCGACAAGCAGAAGCTCGACGAGTTCCTGAACTCGGTGCGCGAAGTGGAACTGCGCATCGAAAACGCCGGACAGCGTGGCGAGTTGCAGGGCTGGCGACCGACCCTCGAGAAGCCCAACATTCCACGTCCCGCGGATGGCATTCCCCAGGACATCGGCGAGCACATGCGGCTCATGTGCGACATCATGGTGCTCGCCTTTCTCACCGACACCACGCGGGTCTGCACCCTGAAGCTCAACAACGATCACTCCTCCCTGCGCTTCCCGAATCTCGGCGTGGACTACATGATCCATCACCTCCTTTCGCACTCCGATACACCCGACTGGCTCAAGGTGAACCGGTTCTTCTTCCAACAACTCGGCTACATTGCGGACAAGCTCGACGCCGTGCAGGAAGGCGAACGCACCGCGCTCGACAATTCCATGCTCATGATTTGTTCGAGCATGCTCATCGGCGGACACGACGCCTCGCAGTTGCCCGTCGTCATCATCGGAGGTGGCGGAGGGAAACTTGTAGGAGGACGCATCCTCGACTACCGTGGCAAGGACCACCGCCAGATGTGCAGCTTGTTCCTGTCGTTGATGGACAAGTTTGACATCCGGCTGGACCGATTTGGAGATTCCGCCACGCGCTTGGCGGAGATTTGACGCTCCCACTGCCGCGGGGTGGCAGACTCCATCGAAGAATCTCCGAATCTCACGGTAAGCGCAACCAACCTGCCGGTCCGTTGGTGTCGCCGACGAGATATCGTCCCTTACTCAAAACCAGGACATGACGGGCCCGCGGATGACCGTGAATGTTCTGCTGCATTACTTCCACGTGAGTCTCCGTCACCTCGCTGACAACCGCGACGTGTCCCAGTGATCCGGCGCGAAAGACGAGGAGGTCATCGACTTGAGGCGGATCGCTTCCTCCGTTTTCAAATTGTCTGAGCCCTCGCTGCGGATTGACTGCTCCGTGACCCACGGATGGATCGAAGAAGTCCCGCCCATGTCCCCACACACTGGGCATGTCGTGATTTTTGGCATCATGATAGAAACGCTTGATGTACTCCACGCATTGCCACTTTTGACCGTAGTAGTAGCCATCGGTGGCGTAGTGTTTTCCATGGCTGGTGGTGACCGAGGATCCGTTCTCATAGACCGGGACGCCGCGGTAGGTGTCCAACACGGATCCCACCTCCGCTGTTGAAGGTCCCTCCTGCCCTCCCGCAGAGTTGCGGGTTTTCCGGCCGTGCCAGGTCACCGCGATCGCGGACGCGACAATCGCACCCATGAGCAAACCGAGAGCATCACTTTTCATCTCCGCGCGACGGTCTTCGTCGGCCACCTCCCCAGACCGTCGAGAAAACGAAAGTCTGCGGACGCCGCGACGGGCCGTGCCATCCTGCTCATGGACCCAATCTACTCGTGAAAATCGCTACGTTCAACCGGGGATTCAGATTGTAAACCTCTTCCTCCTCGACAGCCCGCCCGACTGCCTGATTGCATGGGGCATGAAGATCCGGTGGTGGGTGTGCGCAGTCCTCTTGCCCATGGCGGCTGCGGCCCCGGCAGAGGGCCCGCGCGACGACCGCTACTGGGCACAGTGGCGGGGCCCGCTGGACACGGGGGTGGCGACCAAGGCCGATCCTCCGGAGGAGTGGAGCGAGACCAGGAACATCAAGTGGAAGATCCCCCTGCCGGGCCAGGGGCATTCCTCGCCCATCGTGTGGGAGGACCGGATTTATCTCACCGCCGCGATTCCCCACGGCGAGCCGATGGAGCCGCCGGTCGGGGTGCGTCCGGGCGCTCATGACAACATTCTCAAGGTGCGCAAGACCAAGTTCGTGGTCATCGCCATCAATCGCGCGAATGGAAAAACAACCTGGCAGAAAACGGTGCGCTTCAGTGTTCCCCACGAGAGCCGGCACGACACGGGCAGCTACGCTTCCGCTTCCCCGGTCACTGACGGCGAGCGCATCTATGCCTTCTTCGGATCAAACGGACTCTTCGCGCTCGACCGCGATGGCGAGATTGTCTGGGAAAAGGATCTGGGCGACATGCACAGCAAGCATGGACATGGCGAGGGCGCTTCGCCTGCGCTGTTTGGCGACACCCTGGTGGTGAACTGGGATCACGAAGGGCCGTCCTTCGTGGCTGCCTTCGACAAGCGCACCGGGGACGAGCGCTGGAGGAAGGAGCGCGACGAGCCTACCTCCTGGTCCTCTCCTCACGTGGTCGTGCATGAGGGCAAACCACAGGTCGTGATCTCCGCCGCCAATCGCATCCGCAGTTACGATCTCGCCAGCGGCAAGCTCCTGTGGGAATGCGGCGGACTTTCGCACAACGTGGTGGCTGGTCCAGTCTCGGCGGATGGCATGGTCATTTGCGCGTCGAGCTACGAGAAGCAGGCCATTCTCGGGATCACCCTGAAGGGCGCGAAAGGCGACCTCACCGGCACGGATCACGTCGCCTGGATCAAGCGCCGCGACACGCCCTACGTCCCCTCCCTCCTGCTCTACCAGGGACACGTCTACTTCCACCGCCACTACCAGGCCGTGCTCAGTTGCCTGGAAGCAAAGACCGGCAAGGAGGTCTACGCGCGTGCCCGCCTCACTGGCATTCGCAACGTCTATGCCTCGCCGGTGGCTGCCCAGGGCCGCATCTACATCACCTCCCTGGAAGGGATCACCCTCGTCTTTTCGGCCGGCGCGAATCCCGAGGCGCTCTCGCAAAATGTCCTTGATGACAGCTTCAGCGCCTCGGCCGCCCTGGTCGGCAAGGAATTCATCTTGCGCGGAGACAAGTCCCTGTATTGCATTACCGAAACGAAATGAGCTGGCGATCGAGAACCCGACCCCTCCTTCTCAGCACCATCCTGTTGGTGTCCTCCTGCGGGCACCAGCACGACACCCAGGTCAATGGTCTCCTCACCAGCACGGTGCAGTTGACCGGCATGGCAGCGCGGATGACCGCCGTCGCCAACCTGCGCAGTCCGTTCACTTCCACCAACCTGGGGCTGCGCATGCTCGTCCAGCGGACCGAAGAGCTCGTACGGGGCAATATCCCCTTCCTGCTCGATCCAAATCCCCGCACCACGGGTGCCCCGGGAAGCAGGGAGTTTTCCGCGAGCCTCACCCGGCTCGGTCTGCCGCAGCCTGTCTCCGGAACGGTCGAACTCCTGATCGACGGCCCCGAATTCTTCCCCGCCCTCGACGAGGAGCTTCGATCCGCTTCGCAGTCGATCGATATCCAGATCTACATTTGGGACAACGATGACATCAGCGTGCGCTATGCGGACCTCGTCCGGGAACGCGCCCGTGCCGTTCCCGTCCGCGTGCTCATCGATGACGTCGGCTCCACCGTCTCCGCCAGCATGGCGCCGCACAGTCCACCGCCGACTGGCTTTCGTGCCGTCCCGGACATCGTGACCTATCTCCGCCGCGGCTCGTCGTCCGTTCAAGTGCGCCGCATCCTCAACCCGTGGCTCGTTCTCGATCACTGCAAGCTCCTGGTCTTTGATGGAGAGACTGCCCTGTTGGGTGGAATGAACATCGGCCGGGAGTATTACTCGGAGTGGCACGATCTGATGGTGCGGGTGCGGGGTCCCATCGTGGACCAACTGCAGCCGGAGTTTGAGAAGAAGTGGCGTCACGCCTCCCCGTGGGGCGACCTTGCCCTGCTCCGCCGCAAGGCGACGGTCGTGAAACGGGCGCACGCTGCCCCTCCCGGATCATTTCCGATTCGCGTCCTGAGCACCAACATGCTGGAAGGGCGGCGCGAGCCGCTGGTTGCCATGCTGGAAGCGATTCGCGCCAGCCGGACAAGGATCTGGCTCGAGAATGAGTACATCACCAGCGACCGGATCCTCGATGCCCTTCTCGGGGCGCGGAGACGCGGGGTGGAGGTGCGGGTCATCATCCCCGACATGCCCTCGGAGAAGACCATGAACCTTGCCAACCATGAGGCCGCCGGTCCTCTCATTCAGGCCGGTGCCGAGGTGTATCGCTATCCCGGGATGACCCACATGAAGGCCATGATCTGCGATGGTTGGGCCACGGTGGGTGCGGCCAACCTCGACACCCACAGTTTGCAAATCAGCTACGAGCTGAACATTTCCTACTCCGACCCCAAGGCGGTGCGCGACTTGGCCCGACGCGTCTTTCACAAGGACTTCGCCAATTCGAAGAGACTCACCCTGGAGGACACCCGAAGCCTGCTCAACCCCCTGGTCGAACCGTTCACGGACCAGCTTTGAGTTCCTTCCTCCTCGACATCGGGTGATCGCCCTTGCTTGGATGGATTGATGAAACTCTCCGCCCTGATCCTCGCGACTGCCATCCCGTGCGCCGTGGTCGGACACCACGGCATCGAAGAGCGGGAGTATTTCGTCCGCAAGGAGGCCTTCGCCGTGCTCGAGGAATGGAAGATCGCGGTTGAGAAACCAGCCCTCGTGGAAGGCCGCGACGCCCGCCCCCCGAAGACGGAGGAAGAGCTCCGCTACTGGCTTCAGAACATGGTGTGGCACCATCACTTCAACCATCTCGAGATCGCGGCCGCCATCGGCTTGGAGAGGGGAGACGAGATCGACAAGGCGCTCGGGCGTTTCAAGATCTACCGGAATACGAAACCGAAGCGCGCGGCCGACGCACCGCTCCTCGTCCTTCCCTATCCCGGTGGCCGCCACCCACGCATCGGATTCCTCGACGGTGCGATCAAACCGCAGCGCGAGACCAAGGTCAGCATCTTCGCTCCGTGGGATGACGAAAGTTACGTGGTGGCCGACATCCCGGAAGCGATCTGGTCCAACCTCGGACTCACCTACCTCGCGCACACGCACGTGCCGACGATCTGGACCAAGCAGCAAATCGAGCTGAAGCCCCTGGAATGGAATCGACGCGAGGATGGGACCTTCGAGATGCAGCGCAAACTCCCCAACGGAATTGAGTTCGGGACCAAGATCACTCCGACTCGCGATGCGGTGCACATGAAAATGTGGTTGAAGAATGGAACGAATGAGAAGCTCACCGGACTTCGCATCCAGAATTGTATCATGCTGAAGGGTGCCCGTGGATTCACGGCCCAGAACAACGACAACAAGATTCTCAGGAATCCCTATGTCGCGGTCCATGACGACGACAAGAAGCGATGGATCATCACCGCCTGGGATCCCTGCCATCGCCCGTGGGCCAATGCGAAGTGCCCCTGCCTGCACTCAGACCCCAAGTTCCCCGACTGCGCCCCGGGCGAAACGCAACACCTGCGCGGTTGGCTCTCGTTTTACGAGGGAGCTGACCTCGACGCGGAACTGGAACGAATTGAGGCTACCGGCTGGCGGAAGTAGAGAACTTGTGCTCGTCCATGGGCAATCGGAATGCGTGTCGGCAAAGGAGAAGACCGCATGGAGTTCGGAGAAGTTCCAACACGATCGATTCGCGCGCTCTGAAAGAGCCGCCGATCACCAATCCCCTCTCCCGCACCCCTACTTCACAGTGCACACCTTCACTCCGTGCTCGAGCGACTTGAAGGGATCCTCCCAAGTCGGAATGAATTCCTGCGCAATGAAGTCGGTGAAGCCGGTCTTCACGATCTCCTTGATGATGGGCGGGTAGTTGATCTCCTGGGTGTCATCGATCTCGCCGCGACCGGGATTGCCGGCGGTGTGGTAGTGGCCGATGTAGTCCTTGTACTGCCGGATGCGGCGGATGACATCGCCGTTCATGATTTCGACATGGTAGATGTCGAAGAGCAGCTTGAAGTTCTTGGAGCCCACGCGCTTGATGAGGTCGATGCAAAAGTCGACGTCGTCACCAAAGTAGCCCGGATGTCCGGTCATCTTTCCTTCCGTCGCGCGGGAATTGAGATGCTCGAGGCAAATGGTGATCCCCTTCTTCTCCGCAAGCGGGACAACTTTCTTCCAGGTCTCGACACAACGGGTGGCGGCTTCCTCGTCATCGATTCCCTCATAGCGCATCCCGGTGAAGGTGATGACCCGCTTGGCCCCGATCTGGGTGGCCACCTCGATTCCATCCTTCAGCTTTTCGACCACCATCTCGGTGTGCTTGGGATCACAGGGTCCCTGCGCGAAGCCGTGGCTGCCCACCAGGGAAATCTCCAGGCCGAGCGCCATGACATCCTTGTAGGCCTCGCGCGAAATGCCCTCCATTCCGTGCATGCCGAGTTTCACACACCATTCGGCGAGTTGCTTCGGCTTCACCCCACGACCATTGAAACACCAGCCCATGACCGAGTGCTTGAAGGGGGTATCGATTTTGGCAGGGGCTGCTGCCGAGCGGCCAGTCCCCAAGGCCAAACCCCCGGCCGCCAGGGAGGCCGCGCTGAGAAAGTGTCGTCGTGAAGGGTTCATCGTGTGTGGGAAGGAATAACCGCTGGGATGGACCGGGCACAATGGATTTCGGTCGCGTTTTACAGGCAGGGAGTTGAAATGAAGGCCTTCTCTTCGGTATCAAGTGCCCGGACCTCGGTCCCCTCCCCGCCATGAATCGCTCTCTCCGCCTCTCCGCGCTCCTCCTCGCTCTCATTTCGCTGACGCCTCTCCAGGCCCAGCAGGCTCCCAACATCGTCGTGATTCTTGCCGACGACATGGCTTGGGATGACCTCGGCGCCTTTGGAAACAAGAACGTGCGCACTCCGAACCTCGATCGACTGGCCGCCGAAGGAATGACCTTCGAGCAAGCCTTCCTCACCATCAGTTCCTGTTCTCCCAGCCGCGCCAGCATCCTGACCGGCCGCTACCCGCACGAGACCGATGCGGAAGAATTGCATTGGCCGATTCCCAAGTCCCAGATCACCTTCACGCAACGCTTGAAGGGAGCCGGTTACTGGGTCGGTTCCGCCGGGAAGTGGCATCTCGGCGATGCCATGCGCGATCGCTTCACGGTGGTAAGGGAAGTCGACACCTCCGGCTTTCAACTTCCCGCCAATGCGGGTGCCAACGCGGGAAACCAGTTCGTGGAAACAACGAGCGGGGATGCCAAGAGCGGATGCAGCGACTGGGTTCCCCTTCTCCGCGAACGCGAACGAGACAAACCCTTCTGTCTCTGGCTTGCCGCGGTCGACCCCCATCGCCCGTACGATGACAACATCATTGGGAATCCCCATTCGCCGAACGATGTGGTCCTTCCTCCCTACCACCCGGACACACCTCTCGTGCGCCGGGACTATGCCCGCTACTATGACGAGATCACTCGCCTCGACCGTTTTGTCGGCGAGGTGCTCGCGGAACTCGACGCGCAGGCCGTGGCCGACAATACCCTGGTCATCTTCTTCAGCGACAACGGCCGGCCTTTTCCGCGCGACAAAACCACTCTCTACGACAGTGGAATTCGCACCCCCCTGATTGTCCGCTGGCCTGCCGTGGTGAAACGGGGAACCCGTTGCAAACAACTGGTCAGCTCGGTCGACCTGGCCACCACCATTCTCAGTGTCGCGAACGTGAAACCCGGAAGAACCTTCGGCGGCAAGGACTTCTCACCGCTTCTCAGGGGCGAGGACATTGAGATTCGCGATGCCATCTTTGCGGAGAAGAACTGGCACGATTACGAGGATCGCTCGCGGGCGGTCCGTGACAAGCGCTACAAGTACATCATCAATCACTACTTCGATCTGCCGGGAACTCCCCCAGCCGATGCGGCCCGCAGCGACACCTACAAGGAGATGCAGCGACTGCGGCGCGAAAACAAGCTCCCCGAGATCCAGGCAACCTGCTTCGTGGCCCCGCGCCCCAGGGAAGAACTTTACGACCTCGCCGAAGATCCCTTCGAGTTGAAGAATCTAGTGAGTGATCCCGCACACCTGGACACCTTGGCCCGCTTGAGGATCGAGTACCGGGAATGGCGGCGACGCACTGCGGACAGGCTTCCGACTCGCCGGACGCCCGACGAGTTTGATCGCGTCACGGGAACGCCAACGCCAGCGCGCATTCGTCCCCGCTGGTCGAAGGAAAAGATGATCAAGGAAGGCGTCCTCGCCCCCTGATCAACGGAGGGAGAACGGAAAAGCAGGCGGGAAGAGACGAAGGGACACGATCCCACCGGGATTTGAGACATTTACGGAAGAGGTCGCGTAGTCTAGCGTCTGGCCACGCCTCGGCCGCGGATATGAAGTCCCTTCACTCAGCACTCGCGTTCAGGACCATCGCCGCCCTGCTCACCAGCGCAGCGATGACTTCAGCGACTCCGGTGAGCGCCCGTATTTCGGCTCAAGATCCCGTCCATCACTGGCAGTTTCCTGATCGTGATCTCGCAGCGGTGGGCGAGGTGCGCGAAATCGCCGGCCCCACACCCACAGCCTATCCGGGCTTCGGCGAGAACGATCGCGCGCTGCAGTTCCGTCCCGGCTCCTACCTGAGACACCCAGGCGCAGCGAATGATCCCGCCTACCGCTTCACCAACGGCGACACCATCACGCTCGAGGCCTGGGTTCGTTGCGACCAGATTTCCGGAGGACAGAATCAGTACATCATTGGCAAGGGACGGACTCATCGCGAGGGCTTCGCCAAGGACAACCAGAACTGGGCGCTGCGCCTCCGGGGCGATGACGGACGAGCCAAGTTGAGCTTCCTCTTTCGAAGCGAGGACGAGCACGGTAAGCTTGGTGAATACCATCGCTGGACTTCCCAGCGCGGCTTCGGCCCCGGCAAGCGCTGGCACCATCTTGCCGTCACCTACCGCTTCGGCGAACCAAAGAGTTTACGTGCCTGGCTCGATGGCAAGGCAACCGGCGGGAAATGGGACCTGGGCGGAGCCACCAAGCGTCCGCCGGTAACGGATGAGGACGAGATCTGGATCGGATCAGCGCTGGGAGGGTCGCAATCCAGCAGCCTTCGCGGTGCGGTCGCCTCGATCGCCCTTTACCGACACACCGTGGATGGGATCGAGACCGCCTATGAAGCGAATCTGAAACTCAGTCCCCCAAAGATCGCCGCCGCTCCGCCGGGACGGGTGTCGGTCGAGATCTTCCTGGCAGACTCGGGCCGGAAGGAATGGCCTGGCGAGTTTGATCAACCACTGCGCACCGTCGATGCCGGCGCCTTCGCCCTGTTCCGCCTGCCCCCGACCTATGGAGAGGATGGAGAACGCCGGGAACAATCCGGAGTCTACTTCGTTCGACTGGCCGCCCAGGTGCAGCTCCCGCGCGGAGAGCACCAACTTCGCATGCGGGCCCCGGGAATGGCGAGGCTCACCATCGGCAGCAACGAACTCGCCCTCCTGGGCCCCGCCAAGATCGTCCGTGACGCCCACGGTCCGCTGCGCACCCGTCCCAGCTTGCCCTACCTTCGTCCGCGGATGGGGACCTATGAGAACGAGGTCACCTACCGATCTGACGGGAAACCTGCTCCGATCATCATCGAGGCCCTGGTGGGAGATCCCGGAGGCAAGATCGAGGTTGGCGAGATCCTGCTGGCGGCAAAGTTCGAAGGAACGGACCGCTGGCAACTGCTCTCACCAAGGCACATGATTCCCTTCACCCCGGACGCGGTTGAAGCCTACAAGCAGCGCGAACGCGATCACCAGGAGGACCTCAACACCTCCCTGCGTCGGAGCATGACTTCCGGGACCGCGGAGCATTGGGAGAAACGCCACGCCCACGCAAAGGCCTACATCGAGGCCTTACCACCACTCAAGATTCCTCAACCCGTCCAGGGGGACCACTCAAGCAACTCCATCGATCACTTCCTCCACGCCAAGATCAACACCGCGCGCGCACGAACACCCAAGGCAGACTCCCAATTCCTGCGTGAGGTCCATCCCCTCCTCGAGGAGCACTGCTTTCGTTGTCATGGTGAGAAGAGAAAGGGAGGACTCCGTCTCAATTCCCGCCCGGCCATCCTGAAAGGCGGCGACTCCGGACCCGCGCTTGTCCCCGGCGATCCCGCCGCCAGCGAACTCCTTACTCGCGTCACTTCTCACGACAAGGAAGAGCGCATGCCCCCAAAGGGCGAGCCCCTGACTGTGGAGGAACACGCCTCGCTGAGGATGTGGATCGAGCAAGGTGCCCCGTGGGAAGATCCCGTCATCGCGATCACCATCCCCGGCGACCTCGAGGAACGTGCCTTTCTCCGTCGGCTCTATCTCGACACGGTGGGAGTCTTCCCCACCCCGGATGAAGTGAAGACCTGGCTCGATTGCGATGATCCCGACAAAGGTGGGGAACTCATCGACAAGCTCCTCGCCGATCCCCGCCACGCCGATCACTGGGTCAGCTACTGGCAGGACGTGCTCGCGGAGAATCCACGCCTCGTCAAGCCGACCCTCAACAACACGGGACCATTTCGGTTCTGGATCCACGAAGCACTGCTCGACAACAAGCCCTTCGATCGCTTCGTCACCGAACTCGTCACCTTCGCGGGCGGAACCTACAGCGGTGGAGCCGGCGGCTTCAGGTTGGCCACCCAGAACGATGTGCCCATGGCGGCCAAGGCGCACGTGATCGGCACCGCCTTTCTCGGTCTCGAACTGAAGTGCGCACGCTGCCATGACGCACCCTTTCACTCCCTCAGGCAGGAGGATCTCTTCTCCGTGGCGGCCATGCTGAAGGGCTCAGCTCTCAAGGTTCCCTCCACCTCCACCGTGCCCAGGGAATTCTTCGCAAAACTCGGAGCACGTGAATCGCGCATCAAGGTAACTCTCGATGCAAACACCCCGGTGAAACCGGCGTGGCCGTTCTCCGAACTGGCGCCCACCCTCGAATCGGATCCGCAGTTCTCCTCCTCCGCCGAACGCCTCGCCTACCAGCTCACCCGCGCCGAGAACCGCCGCTTTGCCCGCGTGATCGTGAACCGCCTCTGGAAGCGCTACTTCGGGCAAGGGTTCGTCGAGCCCGCCGGTGATTGGGAGAGCAACGAGCCCAGTCACCCGGAACTGCTCGACTATCTTGCCCGTGAGTTCGTGTCCAACAACTACGATCTGCGACACCTCTCGAAGAGCATCCTGAGTTCGGAAGCCTATCGCCGCCTGCCCCGGACGAGTCCGGCCCCCTCTTCCAGGTCGCGCTTCTTCGAAGCCCCCTTGCAGCGCCGGCTGAGCGCGGAGCAACTCGTCGACTCGCTCTTTGCCGCGACCGGCACTCCCTTCTTCGCGGAGGAACTCACCCTCGACATCGAAGGTTGGTACCCAAACAAGAATTTCCTCAACATGGGCCATCCGCGGCGAGCCTGGGAGTTGATCTCTCTCTCCACCGAGCGCGACCGCCCCAGCCTGACGCTGCCCCTCGCCCAATCGATCGTCTCCTTTATGGAAGCCTACGGTTGGCGAGCCAACCGCGCCGAACCCCTGACCGATCGCGCCAACGATCCCAATGTCCTACAAGCAGGCATGGTGGCCAACAGCCTGCTCGGCACCTGGTGGACCCGCCTCAGTGACTACAGCGAACTGACCCGGGTGGCGATGGAAGCAAAGTCCGCCCGGGAACTCGTCGATGAACTTTACCTCCGACTGCTTACCCGTGAGCCATCCGCTCCCGAGCGCAAGGCCCTGCACGCACTTCTCGCCCCCGGATTCGACTCCCGCCTCACTGCGACGGACCCGGTGTTTCAGAAGAAACTCTTCGTCCCTGCCGTGCGCGACATCTCGTGGCGCAACCACCTGAACCCCGAGGCCAACAAACTCGCTGTGGAGATCGAGAACATGGCAATCAAGGGCCCGCCACCTACCGATCTGCTCACCCCCGGCTGGCGCGAGCGGCTCGAAGATGCTATCTGGTCCCTGATCAATTCCCCCGAGATGCAATTCATTCCATGAGTAGTCGCATGTCTGAAAGTCGAATGTTAAAAGTCGGCGACCGTCCAGGAGTCGTGGCCGGGCGACATGATTTCCTGACATTTGACCTTCGCCGTTTTGACCTTCGACGCCGCCTCCCATGAAACGCCGAACCTTCATTCAATGTACTTCAGGCGCCACGGCACTTGGCCTCTCCATGCGCGCTCCGGCGGCTCCAGCGCCTCGCGGCAAGGCGAAGCATTGCATCTTTCTCTGGCTCGGCGGGGGCGCATCCCAAGTCGATACCTTTGATCCCAAGCGTCTCGGCGACCCTGCCCGGCACGTGGCGGGTTCCGCCTACAAGGCGATTGATACCACCGTGCCCGGGGTGCAGGTGTGCGAACACCTCTCGCAGTTTGCCAAGCGGATGGAACGGGCCACCATCCTGCGAACGGTCTACCACAAGTTGATCGATGAACACTCGGCGGCGGTGACCCGCATGCACACCGGCCGCCCGGTAAGCGGAACGGTGGTCTATCCTTCCATCGGCTCGGTGGTGACCCACGAACTGCCCACTGCCAAGGGGACCCCGGGATATGTCCTCCTCGGATATCCCACCAGCGCGCGCGGACCCGGCTTTCTTGGATCAAGGCATGGCTATCTCTATCTCACCGACACCACCAAGGGCCCGGTGGGTCTTTCCCGCCCCGCCGATGTCACCGACCCGCGGCAAGAGCGACGGCTCGCGCTGCTCAAGACCCTGCGGGATGCCTCGCTGAAGAATGCAGCCCCGGACGATCCACGTCGCCAGTACGATTCCGTGATCGACGAGAGCCTCGAGCTTGCCGGCGGAGAATTCAGCAAGGTCTTTCAACTGGATGGTGAACCCGGGGAATTGCGCACGCGCTACGGCAGCGAGTTCGGCCAGCGCTGTCTCCTCGCGCGCCGTCTCGTTGAACGCGGAGTGCGCTTCGTGGAAGTGCTCCACAATCTCAATTTCACCAACGGCACCGGCTGGGATACCCACAACGAGGGCCAGCTCAAACAACATCTCCTCATCCAGGAGGTGGATACCGCGCTCGCCACCCTCATCGACGACCTTGAGGAGAAGAAGATCCTCGATCAGACTCTCATCGTCCTGGCCACCGAGTTCGGACGTCCGATCAAGTTCGACGGTCGCGGTGGACGCGGTCATCAGTCGCGAACCTTCAGCGTCGTCCTTGCGGGGGGCGGCTTGAGGCATCGGGGAGCCTGGGGTGAAACCGACGAGAATTGCACCAAGCCCATCGCCAACCCGGTCTCCGTCCCCGACCTTCATGCCACCATTCACGCGACCTTGGGAATCGATCCGCACAAGGAACTCTTCGACGGCGACCGCCCGGTGCCCATCACCGACCGCGGAACTCCAATCCGGCAGTTGTTCGCCTAGCAATCTGCTGCCCTAGCTCTCCCTGCCTCACAACTCCTTGATAATCAAAAGGAAGATGAGTTCGCCCCCAAGATCCCGACCTTGCCTGCGAGCTCCAGATCCCCAATCACCGATCATCCCGAGGCCGAGATGCGCCGCAGGTCCGCCCGGGTATCGGCGTAGCTTTGATCGTAGGCCAGGACCCGGGGATCCGGTTCCTCACCGCGATGTTTGCAGACTTCACGGTAGAGATCCGGCCACCAGTTGCGGTGTTCGGTGAGGCCGTCCTTCCTCCACTGCTTCCAGTCGGAGACGACCTTGTCCCAGCAGGCGCTGCCATACTCGGCGGCGGCCGCCACATTTTCGAAGTCCTTGACGTACCAGTCGCGTCCGATCCGGGCGTGCAGCACTTCATCGGCCCAGTCGAAATCCTGAATCAGTTCCGAGTAGGCGTCCCCGGAGTCGGAGCCCACTTCCCACTCGTAGCGCTTGCCGGTCTTGGACATGAGTCCCTGCTCGATGAACCAGAGCACGGCATGGCGTTCCCTGGGGGTGAGTTGCTCATTGAGCCCCTTCGACCAGGTGAAGTTGATCATGACCTTGCTGGGCCAATCGATGCC
Source organism: Roseibacillus sp. (assembly GCA_046581525.1). Classification (GTDB taxonomy): domain Bacteria; phylum Verrucomicrobiota; class Verrucomicrobiia; order Verrucomicrobiales; family Akkermansiaceae; genus Roseibacillus_B. The sequence continues at coordinate 23,786 of JAYGGC010000186.1, forward strand.
CGACCTGGCAAAGCCGACCTCGCCCATCATGGCATGGCGGGCTTCGTCCCAAAGCTGGCGGGTCATGTCGCGGTAGAATCCCCATGGCCGCCCGCCCTCTTCCTCGTCGCCGGTGGCGGTCACCATCTCGTAGAGAATGGAGGCCATCATCTCGGGCACGTCGATTTCGCGGATTCGCTTGTAGAACATCATGAAAACCTTGTCCCGGCTTTCAAACGACTCGTCGTAGAGAAACTCCTCCGCGTGCACGCCCATGTTATAGGGGTCCGGAAACCGCTCGTCGCGCTGCGGCGTGCGGTCGTAGCGAAACTCCTGCGCGGAGTAGCGCGGCGTGGGCGCCGGTGACTCTTCACTGGTGCCCGCCAGACCACCGGCGGCAGCAAGCCAGCCCCGAAGTTCCTCCTGCCAGGCCTCCAGATCTTCTCCGCCCTCAGCGCCACTTTCCTCCAATGCCACGCAGACGCTCTCTCCCCACCGGATCATCTCCTCCACTTCGGGGAAGATCGTTCGGAAGATACGCAAGGTGGGCGCATCGGTAAGCGGATTGGTGTCCGCTCGATACTCCTGCAAGCTCTCACACAGGGCCGGAAGTGCCACCCGGTAGATCCCCACCACCAACCTCCGCACATCCGGGGCATTCAGAAGCTCGTCGAAGAATACCGCCAGACTGGCATGCGGAATCTTGTCCAGTCCGAGCGGCGGGTGGCGCATCTCCGCCACCCGATTGCGCAAGAGCGTGATGTGCTCCGCGGCAAGGTAGGCGTGATGGCTGAAGCCCATCTTCAATTCGTAGAGCGGCTCGGCGGTGAGGCGGGCCAGGAGAATCTGCCACAAGCGGTGCGAGGCGAAGTGGAAGCGCTTCAGGCGATCCACGCAGGCCTGCACTCCGAGGCCCGGACCCGCGGCTCCTGCAAGGCTCGCCACCCCGGCCAGGGGCGGGAGATTGTGGAGTGGTTTGTAGTTGCCGATCGTCCGCTCACTCATGGGAAATCCCTACAACCGGAACGACCATAGTTCCACGCATTTGTGCGTTACCCTCAAACACCGTAGCCTCGTTCAATTCCACCCCCCCCGGGCCGCCCCCCGTGATGGAAGCGTTACTTGGTGAATTTCAGGACTCGGTGATTGAAGCTGTCGGCGACGTAGAGATGGCCCTCGTGATCGTAGCGCGCCCCGTGCGGGCGCAGGAGCTGGGTGTCGAGCGGGCCCGTTCCGATCTTTGTTCCAGAGGTTCCAGGAGTTCCCACCAGCAGGTGGATGGTGCCGTCAGCCGGCTTGTAGAGGCGGATGCAGTGATTCCCATCATCGGCAATCACGATATTGCCATCCGGATCGAGACTGAGGTGCTTGGGGCCGTTCAGCATTGCCATTCTTCCCTCGCCTCCGTCACCTCCATAGCCCTTCTTCCCCGACGCATTCACCACGGTATGGATCTTGCCATCCGGTCTCACATGGCGAAGGGCATTTCCCTCCCGGGAAGCAATGTAGATGCTGCCGTCGGCTCCGTAGCACGCTGCCCGCGGGGCAAGCAAGGGAGCCTCGGTTGCGAGCGCGCCATCCTTGGGAACGCCCTTCTTGCCGTTCCCCGCCACCGTTCGGATCACGTTGGACTCGAGATCAATTTCGCGCAGGCGGCGATTTCCGAGATCGGCAAGAAGGAGGCGGCTTGCGTCTTTGTTGAGGGTCACGGTGTAAACGCCGTTGAAGATCGCTTTCGCGGCAGGTCCCCCGTCCCCTCCATAGCCCCCCTTGCCACCGATTCCGGCAAAGGTTGTGATTCTCCCACGCTCGATCAAGCGCACCCGGTTGTTGAAGGTATCGGCAATGTAGATCCTTCCATCCGGCGTGCGCGCGAGATCGTGCATCCCGTTGAACCTCCCGCCCTTGGCCGGACCGCCATCACCCTTGGCGATGTCGCCGAGCTTTTTTCCCGCGTTGCTCCCGGCACCGGCGATCACCCTGAAGACCCCCTCCGGACTGATCGCAAAGACACGGTTTCCGTGCGCGTACTCCACGCCATAAAGCGTGCCCCCGCGATCAAAGACCATCGAGAACGGTTCCCGCAGGGGAGTCTTCCCATTGACTACGATCACCTCCGCGGTTGCGAAGGCCGCAAGGCCAAGGAGCACGCTGGTGGAGATGAAGAATTTCTTGATTGGTGGGTAGAGCATGACAAAAAAAACGGGCTCCCGCTTCAAGCCGCCTTCACGGAGCCTTCCGGTAGGCCTTTTCCTCGCGGGCGGTGGTCCAGAAGACCGCATTGCGGAGGAGTTGCAGGAAATTGGGATCCTTGAAGTCCTCCGGCACCCCCAGCGAAGTGTAAAAAGTGCGCCCCTTCTTGTAGACATGAAGAATGGTCAGGGGATGCGCACCCTTACCGATGTCACCGGTTTGCAGGACGAGGGTGGCAGGAGCCAGCTTCCTGGCCTTGTAGAGCCGGCGCGACTTGAAGGGGCCGACCTTCCTGAGAACCGGATGATCCTTCTGTCCCTCCACCGCTTTCACCTCGAAGGAATCGTTTCCGTAGTGTCCGTCGTAGTTGTTCCCCAGCACAACCCGGTCAAAGTGCTCGTTGTCCTTCTCCTGGAAGGGATGACTCGCGGTGCGAATTCCCAAGACCGGCTTGCCGCTCTCATAGTGACTGCGAATGATCGCCATCTGCTCCTCGGGAAGATTTTGCCGGCGGCAAAAGACGATCATCAGGTCGGCCTTCCTGAGGGCCTCCAGGTTGTCGAGGGAGTTCCCCTTGTCCTTCCCCCACGATGCGGTGCAGGTGATCCCACGATAGCGCCTTTCCAACTCAGCAATGAGAATCTTCAGCGAGGGCTCCGACTGGTATTCCTTTGACCCGGAGAGACAGTGAATGCGGAGCGGGTTCGGATCTTCGGCGAACGCCCAATCCGAACAACTGGCAAACACCAAGAAGAGGAAGAGCGCGAGCGCCCTTCCCCTTGCAAATTGTCTCGGTTGTCTCACTTTACCTCGCGGATTTTGAGATTGCGCCAGGCCACATCAAAGGGACCTTGCTTCTTGCCGATCCCGTGGACCTGCAGACCGATGAAGCCCTTCGGATGCGAGGCGAACATCTTTTCATCCTTGAGGTCGGAGACCTGGGTTCCATTGAGCCAAACCTGGATGCGGGGGCCCTTCGCGAGGACGCGATACTTGTTCCACTCGCCGTCCTTGAAGTGCTTGTGCGGCTTGCGCTTGTCGGCCGGAGTCATCCAGCCGCTGACCGCCTCGGCGTAGAGGTAACCGGCTTCCGCCCCGTTCTTTCCGCTGGCCTCGATCTCGACCTGGGGACCGTTTACGCGGCCCTTTGGTCCCCCCTTGGTCTGCGAGCGGATCTGCACCCCGGAGTTGAGCTGGTTGTGGCACTTCACCTCGAAGGTCAGTTCGAAGTCGCCGTAGAGCTTGTCTGTGCAGAGGAACGAATTTGGACTGCCCTCCTTGGTGGTGCCGAGGATGGTGCCGTCTTTCACTTCATAGGTGGCGGTCCCGTTTCGCTGGGTGAAGCCCTTCAGGTCCTTGCCGTTGAAGAGGTCGCTCCAGCCTTCGCCCTTTTTATGGTGATCCGCCGCAGCGGGAAGGGCGAGGAGGGAAGAAAACAGGAGGGTGGTGATGAGTCTTTGTTTCATGGTGTGATATGCAGATTGGCTTACGTGGGTGTGGGCTTGGGTTTATCTGTGATTCTCTGCCGGGGAAAAGCAACCCCGCAGTGGTCTTCCACGCGGTTGCGGAAGCCGCGCGGAATATCAAGAGCACTTGCAGAGAAGCTGCGTGACCGGTGCCGGACCGATCCCATCAATCCGCAAGGCACCTCCCCGATCGGGAGCCCTCCTTCAAACCTTGAGGTTGTCCGCCGCTGGCCGTCTGGATTCCGGACCTGCGCTCACTCCGCCAGATCGACACACACAATCTCCTTGTCGTTGCGCACGAAGGCACACTTTGCGGCGAAGGCAGGCATGGTCCACACCACGGGACGCCCCCACGCTTCATTGGTGGGCTTGAGAACGAGAGATCGACCGATCATCCCCAGGGCGACATGCTCGTGCCGACATGATGGTCACCCGCATCCTCGCTCTCGCCCTCGCTTTCCTCGCCGCCCCGCTCACCGTGGAAGGAGCCCGGCCCAACATCGTTCTCTGCATGGCGGACGATTTGGGATGGGGTGACACCGGATTCAATGGCCATCCGCAGATCGTGACTCCGCATCTCGATGAGATGGCCAAGGCTGGCGTAAAACTGAATCGCTACTACGCGGGCGCCCCGGTCTGTTCGCCCACCCGCGGCAGTTGCCTGACCGGGCGCAATCCATTTCGCTACGGCATCCCGGGCGCGAACTCGGGACATCTCAAGAAGGAAGAAATCAATCTCGCGGAGCTGCTGAAGGAGCACGGCTACGCCACGGGACACTTCGGCAAGTGGCACCTCGGAACGCTCAGTCCGAAGTGGAGTGGAAAAGGCAAGGGGCGCAAGCCGGAACTGAACTACATGACACCCGGCATGGCGGGCTTTGATCAGTGGTTCACCTCGGAGTTCTCGATTGCCACCTACAATCCCTACGACCCGGCCAACGGTCACTGCGCGGCTGCGCGCCAGGGAGACATGCGGGCGTTCTTCTGGCACAACGGCAAGCCGCTTGAAAAACCACTCGAGGGTTGCACCGCCGAGATGGTGATGAACAAGGCGATCCCGTTTCTCTCGAAAGCGGCAGAGGAAAAGAAGCCCTTCTTTGCGGTGATCTGGTTCCACGCTCCCCACCAGCCCGTGGTCGGACATCCGCTTTACATGAAGCGTCACTACGCAGACCGCCCCGAAGCCGAGCAGCAGTACTTCAGTTGCATCACTGCGCTCGACGCCCAGGTGGGACGACTGCGCGCCCACCTTCGCAAACTCGGGGTGGCCAAGGAGACCCTCCTTATCTTTGCCAGTGACAACGGACCGGAAGGAAACCCGGGAGCCAAGGGAACCTCACAGGGTAGCGCCGGGAAATTCCGTGGTCGCAAGCGAAGTCTCTACGAAGGCGGACTGCGCGTCCCCGCGGTGGTGGTATGGCCGGGCACCCTCGCAGCGCGCGTGGTGAAAACGCCCTGCGTGAGCAGCGACTACTTTCCCACCATCGCCGCGCTGCTCGGATCGCCGCTGGCCAAGCGTCCTTACGATGGCATCGACATCCTCCCCATCCTGAAGGGCGAACAGCAAAGGCGCGAAAGCACGATTGGCTTCCGCTACGGACGGGATCGCACCCTGGTCAGCGACCGTTTCAAGTTGGTGCACAACGCGGGGGGGCTCAAGCGCCGGCGCTCTGACAACGGGAAAGTCCCCGTTGCGGAGTACGAACTCTACAATCTCGTGATGGATCCCTTCGAAATGAACAACATCGTCGAGGAGTTTCCGCAGGTGACCAAGCTCATGAAGAAGGAACTGGCCGAGTTCGTCACCTCCTGTGACGCCAGCGCCACGGGCAGGGACTACCGGTAACAGTTGGGCGGGACTCCCGTGGAGTTCGTCCGGCAATGAGACGGATTTCGCCAGTCTTCCGCACCTGGTCCGAGCATATCCCGCCGAGCCGGGCCCGCATGGGCAGCAGCGCCTGGCGGGAGCCTCCGCTCGCGGGGACAGGAAGAAATCGGCTGGAAAAGGGCCGGCGCCGCCATGGAACGAGCCGGGCCCGAAAAATCCTCCCCGGAGGTGGCGAGCCGGCCGCGTTCCCTCGCCCACTGAGCTATTTCCTGAAAAACTTCGTGCCCTCCCTGCCCTTCGCGGTTAAACCCCCGCCCTTGGAGCAGTAATCAGCAAATCAGGGTAGCTGATCGTGCATCTTGAATTCCAGCCTGCCCTCCGCGGCCTTGTGCGAAGGAGGGCATCACATCTAGTATCCAGCATCTAGCAGCCACCACCCAGACCAATGGCAATCGTCGCAACCAAACTCAACAAAGGCCAGTGCATCAGGTACGATGGAGATATCGGCGTCGTACTCGGCATCGAACACCGCACGCCGGGCAAGGGCAACGCCCTCATCGCGGCCACCATTCGTTCCTTCAACTCCGGCAACAAGAAGACCATTCGATTCTCCTCCTCCGAGAAGGTCGATGTCGTGGAGACCACTCGACAGAAGCTCGAGTTCTCCTACTCGGATCCCTCCGGTGCGCACTTCATGGACCTGGTGAGCTATGAAACCATCACTCTCAACGAGAGCTTGATCGAAGATGTGAAGGGCTTTCTGAAAGACGGCCAGGAAGTGGAGATTCTCTTCATCGAGGGAAACGCAGTGACGGTCAGCCTGCCCTCCGTGGTTGAGTTGAAGGTCACCGAGTCCTCGGAAGGGATCAAGGGCGACACCGCCAACAACCCGACCAAGCCTGCCGTCCTCGAGACCGGAGCGACGGTTCAGGTCCCGCTTTTCGTCAAGCCGGGCGATGTGTTGAAGATCAACACCGAGGAAGGCAGCTACGTGGGCCGCGCGCAGTAGCGCGGTCGGAAGGCATCACTCGATCCTCGCTGGGCTTCCTGTTCGAACCCCCGCGCAGACCGGACTTGAATTCGAGTTCTTCCCTCTTCACGGGCCAGGGCATGTATGGAAATTGAGTTGTGCCACGGCACCTTTGAATTGATGCTCGATATGGATGGGGATGCGACCGTGAGAGGGTAGCGCGGGAGTCTCATGGTTTCCGGCGAAAATTCGACCGGCCAATTTCCAACTAATTCTCAGAGCCAGAAATCAGGATCCAATCGCCGGTGCATCGTCTGGGCGGTGCCGCCCGGCGAGGTTGATTTTATCATCGACCAGGTGAATTTCAGCGAGAGCGGCCAGCCCCAGATCGAGTTCACCGGGGAGCCCGGCTGGACTTACCAGGTGGAATACACCGAGGACCTGTCCATCTGCAACAACGACCTTTCCGGTTCGGACTTCTCGGGGATCGAGGAACCGACCCAAGTCCAGTTTATTGATCCCACCCAACGCATTTCCACCAACCGATGGTATCTCGTGAAGCGGAGTATAACCCCGTAATCTCCTGTCCCGATTGCGGCACCACCGAGGCAAGATGCGTTGCATTCCAGGGAAATTCTCCCATGCTGGTGCGATGAATTCCGCTTCGCACCTGAATCGCCGGCACTTTCTTCGCACGGCGGGCGCCGCCACTCTGGGCACATTCGGCGCTTCAGGAAATTCGCTTGTCCACGCCGCACCTGCTGGAAGGAAATCGCCACCGGAGTCGCTGGTGAAGCTCCTCTACCAGTCGCTCACCGGGAAGCAGCGCAAGGCGATGTGTTTTGCATGGGATCACGTCGACAAGCAACAGGGCCTCCTGCGGACCCGGATCGAGAACAACTGGCGAATCACAAAGCCAATCGTAGCGAGCAACTATTACACCAAGGACCAGCAGGCCCTCATCCGCGGGATCTTCGAGGGGATGACCAGTCCTGAATGGCACGCGCGCTTCGACCAACAACTCAAGGACGACGTGGGTGGATTTGGGAAAAGGCAGGCCATCGCCATCTTCGGGGAGCCCGGTTCCGGCAAGTTCGAGTTCGTCCTGACCAGCCGGCACATGACGCTGCGTTGCGACGGAGACAGCGCCGATCATGTCGCCTTCGGTGGCCCCATTCTATACGCCCACGAAGGAGAGCGGTTCTACGAAAAGGCGGGCCATCCCGACAACGTGTTCTGGCACCAGGCGGTGGAAGCCAACAAGCTCTATGGCACTCTCGACCCCGCGCACCGCAAGCTCGCCCTGGTGAAGAGAGGAATGCCGTCCGAGGAATTGATCGCTTTCAAAGGCAAGGACGGGCAGTTTCAGGGATGCCCGGTGGCGGACTTTGCGGCCGACCAGAAAACCGAGTTGCAACGAATCCTCAAGAGCCTCCTCGATCCCTTCCGGCAGTCCGACCGCAACGAAGCCGTGAAGTGCCTCAAGGCCCAGGGTGGACTCGATCGCTGCCACCTCGCCTTCTACGAGGAGGGTGACATCGGCAAGGACAAGATCTACGACAACTGGCGCCTGGAGGGGCCTTCCTTCGTTTGGTACTTCCGCGGAAGGCCTCACGTCCACGTCTGGGTCAACGTCGCGGACGATCCCACCGTGAAGCTCAACTCCTACCAGGACTCGGTGGGCGTCTAAGGGGGAGAGGGGGCGACGATCGCCGGCGTCTCAGGCCAAGCAGCGCGGTGGCAATCAATCGGAGTGCCGGGTCGCCCAACTGCTCAGCTACGCCAGCACGGACGATGTCCCGAGCACCAGCGCAGCTGCTCGCTATGCCGTCAACGGCCCCGGTGGCAGCTGGGATCATGCGGACAAGGGAAGGTCCGCGATCATGGTCGATCCGACCCAGATCCGCGACCTGCAGGGCAATCACATCGAGAACGGACGCCTGGGCAGGTTCCATGTGCGCATCCAGCCCGATCCCAGCCCCGGCGTGATCGTCTCGGCTGCAATGAATGCCAATGGTGAGTGGGAAGCCACCGTCGAGATCATCTCGGAGCCCGGCAACCAGGTCGTGATCACCAACTGGGACTTCAGTTGCATCCAGTTCGGCCATAGCATCATCAAGCTTGCGGAGGCGGAAATTCAGCCGACCGGCGGTCCCGTGGAGCCCTTGGCTCATGTCAACAATTTGGGCGCCCTGGCTCCCGGTTACTATGTCTTCGTCTTTAAGACCAACCTCGCGCATTGTGGCTCCGCAGGATTCAGGGTGCCGGGAGCGGAAGGAGATCCCATCGACAACTGGCAGGTCCGCGTCGGTGCGGCTGCCCAGAGCGATGAATCCGACGGTGATGGCGACGGCATGAACATCGTGGCCGAATACTTCTTCGTCACCGATCCGAATCGAATGGATCTCGCGGATGTGAGCGCCGAGCTTGTCACGGATGAGCAAGGCCGCCGTCACTTCGGACTGCGCTTCCGCCGGCTCCATGGCACGGAGGGCATCATCCAGGTCATCGAGGGATCCCGTGATCTCAACGGCTGGGACAATGTCAACGATCGCATCGACGTGATCGAACAGAACATCGACGGCACGGTGGAGGTCCTCGTCTGTCTGCGCGACACCCTCGAAGAGGGCCCCTATCACTTCCTCCGCGTGGCCGCGATCCGTGATCAGAATTGACTCTCTTTCGAGAGCGAGTGAGAAAAAAGCGACCAAACGCCGCTCCTTCGGGAGCGGCGTTTGGGTTTGGTCACTGGGCAAGTGCGTCTCTTCACCGACCACTGCTCACCTCCCGGAAGCTCGATCCTTGCGGAACAATCTCCCAAACTCCTTCCACTCCTGGCGGGAAAAATCCGTGGGGTATGTTGGTCTGATGTTCCATCTCGGCTGGGAAGTGCAGATCCGGACCAATTCCGACTCTGCACCCGAGCGCGGCGGGGATCCAGATCGTCCAAGCCAAGGCGACCAGCATGATCCACAACTCCGTTCCAGGCCACTCTGCACCCCGGCTTCCGGCAATCCCAGCCCCCAGGAATCCCAGCCAGAATACCGCCCCAAAAACAGAGAACCGCAACCAGTAGGGTCAAGGGCAGGTGGTCATCTCCATATCTTGGACCTCCCTCCGAGGTAGTCGTTCAAGGGAGCTTCATCGCCTCAAAAATCTTTAACTTTCCCTAATTATTCAGTATCTCATTCCCGGCGTGGCAAGGCGGCGAAAGAAACTACATCTTCAACGAACCAGACTGGCAGGGAACCGCCTGGCCAAGCGTCCCAGCTTTGGTGAGGCCCTCCGCGAAGCCTCCCGGCGCGCGCGGCAGCGGGCCAACCAGCGCAGTTGGCGTCGAAGCGGTCTCACCTCGGTGCAGTCCGCCATCGCGGACTCGCACTATGCGCAGGACGAACTTGGTTGGTTGACGCGGACGGTGCGCATCCTTGCCGGGCTGGCCCTCCTCCCCCTGGGCGCAATTACGACGGTGACCTTATTCGACCCCCAGCTCGGGGCAATCGGAGCTGCCGCGGGAGCAAGTGCGGAGGTTGGGACCTCCTTCTGGCAGCAGTTCTGGCGCACGCAAGCCTTCCTCTACTTCGCGATTGGTTTCGTATTGAACGCCGGTTGGTTCTTCACCCGGCTCTTGCAACCCGTTTTTCTCTACCTCTACGTCCTCGGGCACGAACTCACCCACGCCACCTTTGTCTACCTATGCCTCGGCCGGGTCAGCGGGTTCCGGGTCGGTCTCGATGGCGGCCACATCGTGACCAACAAGTCGAACATCCTGATCGCGCTCTCACCCTACTTCATTCCCTTCTGGTCAGTGGCCATCCTGGTGGTGATGGCGCTCATCGCTCTGGTCTCTCCCCTCCCCCACCACGAAAAGATTCTCTTTGCGATGATGGGAGCGACCTGGAGTTTCCACCTTTTCTGGACCCTCTGGATCATTCCCCGGGACCAACCTGACCTTCAGGAGAACGGGACCTTCTTCTCCCTCGCGCTGATCTACCTGGCGAACGTCCTTCTGCTCTCCTCCCTCCTCTGCCTGGCCTCCCCCGCCCTGACCTGGCGCCACTTCGTTTACAATTGGGCCAACAATTTCATGGATCTGGCGGTCGCCGTGACTCGCGCGCTTGAATCCTTCAGCTAGCGGGACGATACTGCGGGTCCCTTGATCCGCGTTTTCGCCATCGCCTGTTTTTTCGTTGTCGTAGCGGCGCTCCACGGTGGGCAAAAGCGCATCTGGCACTATACCGACGGCCGCAGCTTCAGCGCGGAATACCGGTGGTCCAGCAAGGTGACCCTCTACTTGAGGGACAAGAATGGGAAGGAGATGGAGGTCGCGCTCGGTGCGCTCTCCAATGCCGACCTCGAATACGTGCGCGGCCTTCGCTCCAAGCTCACCGCCAAGGGCATCGTTTTTTCCGCTCCCCTCACCTGGGAGGAGTACCGCTCCAAGAACTTCACCGCCTCGGAAGCGCAGAAGGCGGGCTACTTCCCCCTCGATTCCCGGCCCACCACCGAGGGCAGCCTGCGTCTCGAGTTCCGCCGCTTCGGCCCCGCGCCCAAGCTCGCTCCCAATCAGAAGGTCGTTCTGCGCATGACCACCACCCGAAGCAGCGGGAGCGGAACCAGCAGCACCATCCAAGTGGGACACAGCGGAAAAATCGTGGGAGCAACCTCGGGCGTGGCCTCCAACAAACACTTTGACATCACGCTCTCACCCGTGGTCTTCCAGGGCGCAGAAAAGATCATCCTCGATCTGCGCTGCGGATCCGACACCGTCTACATTCGCACGAGAAAATCGGGGGCGGGACCACGTCTTCTGATTGTCGAACAGATTCCCGAATGACGCGGTCCGGGCCCCCGCTACCACGTGGCGAACTCATCGGGCACATGTCCCATCAGTCGTGTCCAACGAGAAGCTCCTCAAGGAAGCGATGGGGGCCCACGAGCTCGGCGCGCAGGTCCGTTGTCTTCAGCTTTTGGCCAGGCGCGAGCCCATTCAAATTTGAGTAGGAGCGCACTGCGTTCTGCATACTATGGATGTTCATGACGCAAGCGGCACGGTCGGAGCTGGATTTGTAAGCCTTTATTCCGATGAAGAGCACCGAGATCAGGGCAATCAGGACTGCAATGATGCAGGAAAGCTCGATGGTGGAGAGGCCAGGAGGTAGACGGGGGTGACAGACTTTGGGGGACGTTTTCATCGGGTGAGCCCAGTTGAGGTTCACCCAGTAGCCGCACCCTTGTAATTCTTACAATGTTCAGGCCCAAGGCATCTGTTAACATTTTCTCACAATTAGCGTAAATTGACTGTGAATTTGAACACACTTTAAAGCCCGCACCCTGTAATTCCTACCTCCTAAGGCTTTCAGATTTTTCAGGCCTCCCGGCTCATACTCCCCGCCCGGCGGATCCGACCCTCAAATTCTGCTCCCCTGATTCCTGCTCAGGTCCCGGGCTTCCCCAATTCCCGCTCCTAATCTTGACACCGTGGGAAATTCGCGCATCCTCCCCGCCCGTGGCCAGCCATATCTTTCCATGAAACAGGATCTCCACCCAAAATACCACCCGGTCATCTTCCAGGACATGAGCACCGGGAAGCAGTTCATCACTCAGTCCACCGCCAAGTCGGGCCGAACGGAGACCGTTGATGGAGTAGATCACTTCGTGATCTCAATTGGTGTGACATCTGATTCCCATCCCTTCTTCACTGGACAGAAGCAGTTCGTCGATACCGAGGGACGCATCGACAAGTTTCAGAAGCGCTTCGGTGATGTTCGTCGCGCGAAGAAGCCTGTCCGTGATGGCCAGGAAAAGGCGGAGGGCTAATTCCCGATTCCCCTTTGGTCGGACGACGTTGACCTGCGAGGTCTGCCTCCCCGTGTCGGAACGGGTTCCCGCCCACCGGTTCGGATCGATTCCAGGACCAGGGAACAAGCCCGAGAGTCCTCTGCGCGCAGGGGTCTCCAATCCGGGCCGCAATCGTGATCTGAACACAGATCCGCCATTGTCATGGGCTGACCTCCTCTCTTGAGCCTGACCGAGGTCGGCTGCAGATTCTTGGAGTGTAATTCCCCTTTCTGGGATGGAATCGGAATCCGTAGCTTGCGGCTCGAAGCGTTGGAGGTCCCGTCGAGATTCACACTCCCTCCCGACCCTCGCGGTCCCGCCCCTCCATCCAAAAAAAACGCTCCGGGTGTTACCCCGGAGCGTGAAATTTTCCTGGATCTGAACGAGTCGCTTACTTGCTCTTCTCCTTCTCCTTGTCCTCTTCTTTGTCCTTCGCTTCCGATTTCGGTTCGGCGCTCGGGCTCCACTCTTCTTCCTCGGTATCGGTCGCAGCCGTGGCGAGGTTGAAGGCTTGCTCGAGTCCCACCAGGTCGCCGGACGGACGCAAGGTCTCGAAGCTCTGCGACTCCTTCTTGAGTTGCTCTTCGCTGTACTCCACCGCCTTGATGGAGAGACCGATGCGGCGCTCGATCTTGTCGACCTTGATCACGCGGGCTTCCACATCGTCGCTCACCTTCAGGATGTCCTTCACGCGCTCGACGTGTTCCTCGCTCAATTGCGAGATGTGGATCAATCCGTCGATGTCGCCGTCGAGGCTCACGAAGGCACCGAAGCTGGCAATCTTGGCAACCGTGCCCTTGACGATGTCGCCCACCTTGAACTTGGTGTCGATGTCGGACCACGGATCGGTATCGAGTTGCTTGATCCCCAGCGACACGCGCTGGTTCTCCTTGTCGATGCTGAGGACGATTGCTTCGACGTCCTCGGACTTCTTCAGGATTTCGCTCGGATGGTTGATCTTGCGGGTCCAGGAGAGATCGGAAACGTGGATCATCCCGTCGATACCTTCCTCGAGACCCACGAACGCGCCGTAGGCAGTGAGGTTGCGCACCAGGCCGGTAATCTTCGTGCCCACCGGGTAGCGAGCTTCGATTTCGTCCCACGGGTTGGGCTCGAGCTGGCGCACGCCGAGGGAGATCTTCTGCTCATCGATGCTGATGCCCAGCACGGAGGCGTCGATTTCCTGGTCGAGTTCCAAGACGTCGCTGGGACGCGTGATGCGCTTGACCCAGGAGAGTTCGGAGACGTGCACGAGGCCTTCCACTCCGCGCTCCAGCTCCACGAAGGCGCCGTAGGGCAGAAGCTTGGTGACCTTGCCCCTGACTTGGGAACCGATCGGGTACTTGGACTCGATGTCCTGCCACGGGTTGTCGGTCATCTGCTTGAGACCGAGCGAGACACGCTCTTTCTCGCGGTCCACGTCGAGGATCTGCACCTCCACTTCCTGGGCGATGCGGAGCATCTCGCTGGGGTGGTTGATGCGGCCCCAGCTCATGTCGGTGATGTGCAGGAGTCCGTCCATACCCTCGAGGTCGATGAAGGCACCGAAGTCGGTGAGGTTCTTCACCTGGCCGGTCACCTTGTCGCCCACCTTGACGGTCTGCAGGAAAAGCTGGCGGCGCTCGGCGCGCTCGGCTTCGATCACCTCGCGGCGGCTCAGCACGATGTTCTTCCGCTCGTCGTTGACCTTGACGATCTTAAATTCGTAGATGTTGCCCACGTACTCGTTGAGATCCTTGGGCGGGATGATGTCGACTTGCGATCCGGGGAGGAAGGCTTCCACGCCAACGTTGACCATGAGGCCACCCTTCACCACGCTCTTGACCTTGCCCTTCACCAGGCCGCCGTCTTCGAAGACCCTGACGATCTTCTCCCAGTTCTGTTTGTGGGCGGCTTTTTCCTTCGAGAGGACAACCATGCCCTCATCGTTTTCGAGGCGCTCGAGGAGGACTTCCACCTCATCGCCTTCTTCAATATCATCGTCCTCGAACTCGGAGGACGCGATGACCCCCTCCGACTTGTATCCGATATCGACGATCACGACTTGGGGACGGATGTCGAGGATCGTTCCATTCACAATGGAACCCTCTTTAAAGAGGCGGAACTTTGAATCGATCAACGAGCTCAATTCCTCGTTGAAGGGATCCGCCAATACTTCTGCTATACTCATATTATGTGGTTAAGATTTGTTGTTGGTTAGGTTGCTTACCGACAATTGCCCCCTTCTCCAACGACCCCGGGGCTCCAGCAGTCGTTGCAGCCGCGCCGCCCACTAGGCGAAACGGGCCGCGAACCTAGGCCCCGGCCCCTGAAAATCAAGGGAAATGTCGGAGGAAAGGCCACGGAAAACACCCCGGGCAGAGAGCCCACCTCCACGCACCCGGCTTTTGCCGGTAGACAATCAGGCCCAGCGGGTTTCCCGCCGAGCCTCTTGATCTCTGTGGGAATCCTTATTTCGCGAACTCCCAGAAAGCAATGGCCGCGCCTTGTGGGTCGGCGACACCCGCGAAGCGACCTTTGCCAGGAATCTCGGTCACCGGCATGCAGAGATGCGCGCCGAGTTCCTGCGCTTTGGCGACCGTGGCGTCGAGGTCCTCGACGGTGATGTAGCTGACCCAGCTGGTCGGCACGTCCGACTTCTCAGCCGGCGGCTCCATCATCCCCGCAACTGGGCGCTCGCCTGCCATGAACATGGTGTAGTCCACGCCGCCCGGCATTTGCATGGTGTTGGTGGTCCAGCCCAGCAGATCCGTGTAGAACTTGGAACTCCCTTCCGGGTCCTGGGTCACCAGCTCGCGCCAGCTAAAAAATTCCCGGCGTCTTGTCTTCTGCGTTACTGTCTTCGCTCATGATGTGTTCTTGTATTCTTGGTGTTGTTGCTGGTAGTAGGAAGGATGTTTCTTGAGCATGCGCAATGGTCCGCACTTCCAATTCTTGGACTGCTCATTGGATGTTGAGTCTCGGTAGGAAGACTTCGGTGAATCGATGCCAGTCGAATTGGTCGGATTGGTTGTGGGGGCGGAAAAGCACGAGGATCGGTTCGCAACCGCTCTGCCCCAGGGTAATGCGGCGCAAGGTGGTCTCGAACCAATAGCGTGGCAGGGAGTGATCGGAAGATTTGTCTGTGGAGAACCAATAAAGCAATTCCATCGTCTCACCGCGACGCTCGAGAGTGAGTAGTTTTCCGTGACCATGATCACCAAGCAGGTCGAGTCGTCGATGATGATGAAGATAGGATACGGCATTGGTGGCGGTTCATCGTTAGGGCTTAGTGGTCGGTCAACGTTTTTCGTTCTAACAGATCTTCTCAACTCGTCCCTCCGCACCATGTTCCTCCGTCACATCGTGCATCGTCGGGCTATTACAAATGCGTTCGCCCCCCGGGACCTGCCACCCAACCACCAGCCGCCCCGGTTCCTCGGCCTCACTTCCTCACACTGCCGATGCAACTCCTCGACCACCGCCAAGTGCTGGTCACATTGCTCGTCGAGATAGCGGCTCGCTTCCCTGCCTCCTCGAAGGAGCGGTGGAACCGGGAGAGCGACTGGAAATCCTGCCTTGGCCAGCAGGTTCCGGTCACCGGCCCCCTCCGCTGACACAAGCGGGTGATGTCTCGGCCATAAAACCCGCAGGATTTGTTTGAGGATAATAGGGTTATCGCTAGCGTGTTGGTACTCTAAGCCCCCCGCTGAGACTTGAAAACCTTCCCAAGAATCCCCATGCCGCACCGTCTTCTCCTGCCACTCCTATGCCTCTCTTCCACGCTCCTGCGAGCCGAGTATGTAGTCTTCAGCGAGGTGATGTACAATCCCAAGGGAGCGCTCCCCGAGTTTATCGAGATCGAGAACGTCTCCTTCACGCCCTTCGACATGGCGAATTGGAAGATGACGGACGGCGTGGATTTCGAGTTCCCGCTCGACCTCAGCCCCGGCAGCGCCGGCTATTCATTCCTCAAGGCGCGCGAGACCATCATCTTGGCGGGTGTGGATGCGGCCACCTTCCGCGCCGCCTATCCCGGGACGCCACCCAACGTTCGGGTCTTCGGTCCGTGGACCGGCCAACTCAGCAACGGGGGCGAGCGCATCACCCTCGAGAACAAGAATGGGGTGATCATGACCACCCTGGACTACAACGACCGTGGCCGGTGGCCGGCCGCTCCGGACGGCGCCGGGCACTCTCTCGTGATCGTCGATCGCGACCTCCACGTCGATGACTGGCACAACTGGCAGGCCAGCAAACTCGCGGGCGGAAATCCGGGAAGCGTCGGAGTGGCGGTCCAGGAGGAAGCCTATCCCGATCCCGAGGTGGACCTGTCCAGTGGCCTGCCTGTCATCGATTACGGAGACACCTGGAAGTTCAAGGACGACAACACCGATGTGCCCACCAACGAGCCCAGCTGGAAGACGGTGGGCTTCAACGATGCCGCCTGGTCATCGGGTCCGGGGCTCTTCGGTTTTGAGACCGCCTCTCTGCCTGCTCCCGGCATTCAGACTCCCTGGCTCAACAGCACCACGGCCGAAAACCACATTACCTACTACGCGCGCAAGACGTTCAACTACACCGGGACCGGCACCGGAGTTACCATCTCAGTCGACCAGATTCTGGATGACGGCGCCGTTTACTTCCTGAACGGTGCGGAACTGGGACGATCCGGAGTCGATACCGGTCAGCACTGGAAGACCACCGCCTCCGCCACCGTGACGGATGCCACCGAAGCGACCGGTCTCTTCAACAAGGTCACCGGAGGGTCGCTCACTCTGAACAACGGGACCAACGTGCTCGCGGTCGAGGTCCACCAGACGAGCAACTCGAGCTCCGATTGCGTCTTTGGGGCCCGGCTGCGGCTCTCGGTGCCCTCCCAGCCGAGCATCGTCATCAACGAGGTGCTCCCCGCGGGTGCGGGAACTGGATTCGTGGAGTTCTACAATCCCACCGGTTCGGCCCTTAACCTGCAGAACCACTACCTCAGTGACACCAGTGGCAACCTGACCAAGTTTCAGATCACAAACAGCCTCCCGCTTCCCGCTCTGAGCCTGACCTCGGTCGGCTTTACGGAGTCCAATCTCTCCATCCAGTCGCCCACCGTGGTCTACCTCACCGCTCCCGACGGGACCACCGTGATCAATGCCATCACCACTTCCATGCCGCTGGACGGACGCTCGCTGGGCCGCAAGCCCGCCGGGAGCACCAACTGGTTCCTCTTTTCCAGTGCGACTCGGGACGCTCCCAATGCCAGCGGAAGCTCCCTCGCGGAACTCCTCGCCCTGAGCGAAGTACACTGGAACGGATCGGACGAGATCGACTACGTCGAGGTCTGCAACACTTCCGGCACCGCGGTGCCGGTCACCGGACTGTTCGTCTCCACCAAGAAGGACTTCAGCGACAAGGTGGCCCTCACGGGCTCCGTTCCGGCCGGAGGATACCAGAGCTGGAACACCACGTTCCCGATGAACGGGGACGACGAGATCACGCTCTACTTCATCGACGGGGGCGACAGTGTGCTCTCGGCCCAGATCATCCAGCGGCCCGCCGCCGGCCGCGACACGCAGCAGACATGGCCCGCGGGTTCGAATGAGTGGTACGCCACCACCGTGGCCACCCGCGACGCGGCCAACGTGCCCGACCAGGAGAACCGCATCGTGATCAACGAGATCATGTTCGATCCGCCCTCCGATCAACGCAGCGGGGAGTTCATCGAACTCTACAACAAGGGGCCGGGGACGGTGAGTCTCAGCGGCTGGAGCTTCGACGACGGAGTGCGTTTCACCTTTCCCCTGGGTTCCGAGATCCTGGCCGGGGAGTACTTGGTGGTGGCGGGCAATTCTTCGTGGATCAGCTCGGTCTACCCGGGCGCCGATGTTGTCGGCGATTGGAGCGGGCAGCTCTCCAACGGCGGTGAGTTGATCCGCCTGGTCGATCAGTGGGGGAGCCTGGTGGACGAAGTGGACTACAGGCACAACGGCGACTGGCCCCACCTCGCCGACGGTGACGGCTCCAGCCTGGAACTGCGCCATCCCGACATGGACAACCGAATGTCTTCCGCGTGGGCAGACAGCGATGAGAACAGCAAGAGCACGTTCCAGCAGTTCAGCTACACCGATACCTACCGCCAATTGCGCACCAACGGGTCGGCCACCGATTACAAGGAGTTGCATTTTCACCTGGTGGGCGACGCCTACCTCATCCTGCGCAACATCGAGATGCTGCACAACGGAGTGGGCGCCAACATCATTCCGGGGGTCACCAATCACAATAACAAGGTGAGTTCCCCGGTCAACTCGAGCGCCAACGGGTGGCTCATCCAGGGGACCCACTGGAAGAGCTTTATCAGCGGCGGGGAGATGCACCTCATCTCCGACGGGCATGGCGACAACAAGTGCAACCGCGCCGAGATCGACGCCACCGCCATGAACAACAACAACTCTTACACCGTGAACTTCCAGGCTCGCTGGATTCAGGGCAAGCCGCGGCTCGTGATGCAGACCTGGGATCACAGCATCGGAACTACCTTCCTGGTGCCGATTCCCAACAACCTGGGAACGCCCGGTGCCGCCAATACCAGCCTGCTGGCGGCCGCTGCGCCCGAGATCGCTTCCGTGTTGCACAGTCCGCCCGTGCCGAGCCCGGGCCAACCCGTCACCGTGACCGCCAGGGTCTCGTCCACGACGCCCCTGACCAGCGTGGAAGTGGTGCACCGCCTGGACAATACCAATGGAAACGGGGCCTGGCAGAATTCGGCAATGTTCGATGACGGCCTTACCGGAGGAGACCAAGTGGCCAACGACGGCATCTACTCCGCCACAATCTCGAGCTACACCTCCGACAACAACATTGCGCAGTTCTACGTGGAGGCCACCGCCACCAACGGCCAATCCAGCATGCTGCCCAAGCTGGGTCCCGAGTGGCCCGCCATGTGGGTGGTGGACAACAGCACCCTCAACCCCACCGACTTGCGCACGCAGCGCTACATCATCTCGGAGTTCGACCGCGGAGCGCTCGGCAGTTCAGGCCTGACCTCGAAGTATGCCTACAACTTCGAGCGGATGGCGAATCACTACTTCAACTGCACCTTCATCTCCAACGAGAAGGACATCCGCTACGGCTGCGAGATTCGCAAGAGTGGCAGCCCGTGGACCCGCAGCAGCGGTAGTAGTCTGGGACGGGGCAAGATCAAGTTCCCGGACGACCGCCGCTTCCGGGGATGGACCAAGCGCATGTTCGACAGCGACGCGAGCAGCGGCGGGAGCCGGCGGCACCACAACCGGGTGACTCGCTACTGGCTCTATCTCCTGGGTCACGAGGCCAGCCAGAGTGAATACGTGCGCCACGTCATCAATGGCGGCAGTTCCCGCCTCATCGAGGATACCGAACCCATCCAGAACGACTTCCTCGACCGCGTCTATCCCGACGGTTCGCGGGGCGAACTGTTGCGCATCGACGACGAGTGGTGGTTCATCGACAGCTGGAGCCGCAGCTCGCGAAACGCGGATTGGAGCTTCAAGGGCACCGACAATCCCACTCGCTACCACACGGAGTGGATGCGGCGCAGCACGGAGACAGACTACGACTATTCGTCCTTTGTCGATTGGGTGCGCACGGTTTCGGGCAACAACTTCACCGTTCAGGAGATCGAACGATACGCCGACACCCAAAAGATGACCGCCAACGCCGCGGTGCGCGGCTGGATCGGCGACTGGGATACCCTGACTCTCAACCGCGGCAAGAACGGATACTTCTTCCGCCGCCCCACCGACGGCAAGTGGACTCTCCAGCACTGGGACAGCGACCTCGCCTTCAGCAATACCAATGAGAGCTTCGTTGGAGGACTGTCCGGCATCCGAAATTATTTCTACGAGCCCGGCATCCGCCGCTACCTCAATTACTACATCGGTGAAATGCTCGACAAGTACACCTCCGGATCGGCGCGGTTCACCGCCTGGATGAACGAGGAGGAGGCCGCCTCCAATGCCTACACCATTTCCTCGAGCAGCTTCAACAGCTGGAACTCGGGACGCATTGGTCGCGCTCAATCCGAGATCGGAGGCGCTCTCAATGCCTCCTTCTCCAGTTCCGGACCGGGCACCACCACAGCCGCCACCGCCACCATCACCGGCACCGCTCCCTACAATGTCTTCGACATCCAGGTTCCGGGACAGCCTTTCGTCGAGGTCACCTGGACCAGCACAACCAACTACTCCTTGCGTGGCGTGTTCCTCGCCACCGGTGCCAACACGATCACTCTCAACGGGGTGGACCGCGACGGCAACATCGTCTCCGCCACTCAGACATTCATCACCAAGACCGGGACGGCCTCTCCCGCGGTGTTCGCCACCGGCAGTCCCGGCGCCTGGCAACTGGGGGCGGGGGAGACCCTCTCGGTGGACGCCTCCGCCAGCTTCGATCCCGACGGGACACCGCTCAGCTTCTCGTGGGAGGTCGTGCCCAATGTCGGAGTGGGCATCACCAACACCGGGAGTGGAACGGCCGACATCAGCTTCGCCTCTCCCGGGATCTACACCATCACGATCACCGCCACCAACGGCGCCACCCAGTCCGTCCAACTCGTGCGCGAGGCCGCGGTTTACTCCGTGAGCGACTTTGCCAACTTCAGTGATGCCTTCCTGCCCACCAACCTCCAGGCCGACAACGTTGAGGAGAAGGACAACTATTCTCCCGGCGCCTGGTACTCGCTCGAAGATGCGCCGGGCACCATGGTCCTCAAGCTGGACCGCGACAATTCCTATCCCCTGGTGGGCAGCGGTTCCGCCATGACCCATCCCTACCTCAATCGCGACCTGCCCGATGTCACCGACTGGTCGTTGCACACCGATCTCACCATGGAGACCGTGCAGGGCGGGGACTTCCAGAGCGGTCTCCTCGTCGACATGGAAAGCGGGGGAACGGTGACCCGATATGTCTTCGCCGTTGATGAAGGCGACCAGTTGACCGTGCGCAAGGAATCCGGCGGCGGCTCCCTGCAGCAGGTGGCCAGCACGTCCTTCAGTTCCCGCACCGCGGTGCTGCGCATCCGGCGCCAGGGCAACTTCCTCTTCTTCGACCAGCGCCTTTCCCCCGGTGAGTGGAGCGAGGTGCACAACGAGAGCCTCACTCCCGCTACCACCGCCACTCGCGGCGGGCTCTTTCTCTCCAGCAGCCCGGCCCAGGAGGTGCGCATCGGCTACGACTACCTCATGCTGGTCGATCCCAGCATCTCCACCGATCACACGCTCTACCTGCGCATCACCGAAGTGATGTACCACCCGGTCGGCGGAAACAGCGCCCTGGAGTACATCGAGATCACAAACATCGGGCCCAACCCGATCAATTTGCAGGGGGTCTACTTCCAGGGAGGCGATCCCTTCGACGAACTGGTCCTCCCCAGTTACGTGCTCAATCCCGGAGCCCACGTGGTGATTGTCAGCGACACCACCGCCTTCCGGGCCCTCTACCGCAGTGGTCCCGTCATCGTGGCGGAGTGGAGCGGCGGCAGCCTCGCGGACTCCGGCGAACGCATTCTTCTGCGCGGGCCCCTCGGCAATGTCATTCACGATTTTGACTATGGCAATTCCGGCGACTGGCCCGAGCAGGCCGACGGGGCTGGCGGGGCGCTCGAGATTATCGATCCCAGTGGCGACTACCGCGACCCGGGGAACTGGCGCACCACCAGCGAGTACAATGGCAACCCGGGCAGTGCGGGCTCCGGACCGGACGACCGCATCGTCATCAACGAGGTGCTCACCAACTCGGCGTTTCCCGTGGTGGACTACATCGAATTGCACAACCCGGGGATCAACCCGGTGACCATCAGCGGCTGGTGGATCTCGGACTCCACCGACAACTACCAGAAGTTCGTTGTTCCGGCCCTCACCAGCATACCCGGAGGCGGCTTCCTCGTCTTCGACGAAAACGACTTCAACCCCGGAGGTGGAGTCAATCCGACCGACTTCGCCCTCAACTCCGGCGGCGACGAAGTCTACCTGGTTGAACCCAGCGGCGGACTGCCCTCCAAGTTCGTGGCCTCCCAGATCTTCGGTTGCGCCCCCACTGGGATGACATTCGGCCGTTACGAGAACAGCATCGGCGACATCCACTTCGTGCTCATGAATAGCGATACCCGGGACAACGCCAATAGTGCTCCTCGCGTCGGTCCGGCCGTCATCAGCGAGATCATGTATCACGCCGCTCCCGGCGGAAACCAGTTCGTCGAGATCGAGAATGTGAGTGGTGCGCCTCTCAACCTGTGGGATCCCGCTGATCCCGCCGCCACCTGGAAGATCGACGGGTTGAGCTTCAACTTCCCGCCCAACACCACCATCCAGGCAGGCGCAGTTGCGCTTGTTGTCGACACCACGCCGGCGGCTTTCCGATTCTCCTACGGAGTTGATCCATTGGTGCAGGTCTTTGGTCCCTTTACCGGCGCCCTCCAGACCCAGGGAGAGCGCCTTGCCCTGCAGAGTCCCGAACCTCCCGTTCCTCCCGCCATCGGGCCCTGCTACGTGGATGTCGACATCGTCGACTACCTGGTGGCCTCTCCCTGGCCCGACGAACCCGCCGGCAACGGGCCTTCCCTCGAGCGTATCTTCGCTAGCCAGTATGGCAACGATCCGGCCAACTGGCTGGCCAGTTCACAGGACGGCGGCACCCCCGGTATTTCCAACACTCCGCCTACCACTCCGGAGGTGCGCCTCAGCACCCACAGCATCTCGGTCATCGGCACCATCGGTAGCAATGCCCAGACTCAGAGTTTCCAAGTTTCCAACGATGGCATCAACATTCTCAACTACCAGATCACCGATGATGTCCCGTGGTTGAGCGTCACTCCGCCCTCCGGAGCTTCTGCGAATCCCATCGACCTGCAGAATCACAATATCCTCCTCCGCAGTTCGGGCCTGCCGGGCGGCCAGCACAGCGCCACCATCACGGTCAGCGATCCCACCGCCATCAACAGTCCGCAGACCATTAGCGTGACACTCACGGTGGAGGCGCCCGTCATTGAACTGAGCGCCGCTGCCCTCGCCTTCGCCGCCGCTGCCAACGAACCCGTGGCTGATACCATCGTTCAATTCTGGAACGACATCGAGAACACCGTTCTCAACTACAATCTGGCCAGCGACGTGGGGTGGCTCGACGTCACGCCGCGCTGGGGAACTTCCAACGGACCCACCGACCGCCAGTCCCACACCCTTTCGGTCTCCACCCTGGGACTGCCCAATGGCGAGTACACCGGGCACATCACGGTGACCGACCCCATTGCGCTCAATACTCCCCAACTCCTCACCGTCACCCTCACCATTACGGACGACATCCTCGTCCTGCTTGACGCCCGCAGCCTGCCCACCGGGCCGCTGCCGGTCTGGAACAACCAGGGCCTGCTGGGGGGGACCTTCACGCCGGAGTGGAACACTCCCCAGGTCAGCACCCTCCTGGGAGTTAGAGGGGTCACCCTCGACGCCGATCGCGACTGGTACCTCGGTCCGGTTGCTCCGCCTGCCGTCACCGGCAACAACCCGCACACCGTGACGGCCTGGGTCTACAACTCATCCATCGGAATCGCCGAACCGGTGGCCTCCTGGGGACGGGACGTCTGGCTTGAGGGTTTCTTCCTTGGGCTGCGGACGGACGGGCTCAACACTCCCGGCGACGATTTCTCAGGCGATATTCCCAGTGCCGAAGACACCAATCCCGCCGACGGACAACCCGACGACGGCTCGTCGTATCTCACCCAGTTCAATGTCGACAGCGAAGCCCTCGGCGCCAACAACGGGATCAGCCTGGCCGGTGACAACTTCGACTGGGCCTTCAAGTTCCAGTTCTACGACAACGACGGCACCTTCTCCTTCACCGAGAACTTCGACGACCGCGTGCGCATCGACGTCGACAAGATCGTAAGCAATGCGGACGCCACCGTGCTCGATGACGGTCCCGTTCACACCGATCTCGGCTGGAATGTGCGGACCTTCACGACCTACAACTTCGGCTCGGGCGGCTGGTTTGACGCCACCATCCACTTGGTGGAGGACGGCGGAGGCGCGCAATCGGCAGGTGGACTCGGGTTCGGCTACCGCAATGCAGCTTCCACCGGCAACGAAGGTGACTTCGGTGGTATCGGCTATGGGGCGTCCTTCGACACTGATTCTGCCGGCAACAGCTTTGGCACGATGCTCACCGGGGGACAGGGATCCATCGTCTCCTTCAATCACGGCACCAATGACGGATTCGGAGCGGTCTCCCACGGGAACGCTTCCGCCGATGTCGGTTGGGCGAACGAGGAGGAAGGGGGCGGAGGGACCGGAATCTGGACCTTCATCTCCTACGTCTACGACGGCGCGGGGAATACCTGCGTCTATACCAATGGTGTGCTCACTCAGTGCCTCTCACACAGTCCCCTCGACGTGCAGGAGCTTTCCACTGACAACTCGCCCCTTCCCTTTGTGATCGGAAACCAAAACCGGTCCGACGGCACGCGCGCCGAAGGGAGTGCGGCCAGAATTTCCATCGCTACCGTCAAGATCTACGACCGGGCGCTCGCAGTCGGCGCTCTCGAGAACGAGTACAATCGCGATGCCGCCTCATTCGGACGGACGCCCACCGGCAATGTGGACACCGACGGCGATGGTCTCACCGATGCCGAGGAAGGCGCCCTCGGCACCAACCCGAATGTTTTCGACACCGACGGCGATGGGCAATCCGATGGTGCGGAGGTGGACGCTGGAACCGATCCCCTCGATTCCGCGTCCTTCTTCAAGATCGTCTCGCTGACGCGGGCTGCCAACGGAGACGCCACCGTCACCTGGCTGAGTGCTCCCGGAAGGAATTACGTCCTGCAATCCAGCGCCACCCTGCAAGTGGGAAGCTGGGCCGATCTCAACGGCGGAGTTCCCATCGCGGCCTCTCCGGGACAGACTACCAGCTTTGTCGACAGCGTCGTGGCCCCGCCGAACACGATACTCTTCTATCGCGTCCTCCTCGTGCCGTGACGA
>JAYGGC010000190.1:0-15293 GCA_046581525.1 Roseibacillus sp.
GCCCACGGTGATTAAAACCGGCGACCTATTTCAAATGTGGTACACCGACGTGTCGGTTGGCCAATGGCAGTTTCGTCACGCCACCAGCCGCGACGGCCACAAGTGGTAGGTGACGAAGGAGCCCATTTTAAAAGTCGACCAAGCGTGGGAATCGAAGCGGCTCTTTTACCCGCAAGTCATCCGGCTCGAGGGCGTTTACCTGATGTGGTACGGCAGCTACTGGACCGAACGGCGCAGCACCACCGCCCTCGGACTGGCCGCCAGCGTGGACGGCAAGACGTGGCACAAGCACCCGTGCAACCCCGTCTTCACCCCCGACCCCGCGCGCCCGTGGGAATCGCACTACACCACCAGCCACTGCGTCATGCGCCTGCCCGACGGCTCCCTGCGCCTCTGGTACGCCAGCCGCAAGGCACCGCCGTTCAACAACAAGTACTTCGCCCTCAACACCGCGGTGTGGAAAAATCCGCCGCGATCGAGCAAGTGAATCGGAAATCACACCGCGTTTTATGTTCTTGAAAGACCGGCGCTCGGACGGTCTATTTGATGCGCATCACGCCATCATGAAAACCACACTTCTATTTGCCCTTTGCGCGTCCACGCTGTTGTTGCCGGCGGCGTCAGATGATTTAAAACAGGAACTGAAATCGAGCCCGCACCGGATTATCCACGAGACTTATCTGAACAACAACTGGGAGCTGTTCATCCGGAATGCCGATGGGTCGGGCGGGCGCAACCTCACCAACACACCGAAGGTGAACGAGCTGTATCCGCAGGTGTCGCCGGATGGGAAGCGGATTTGCTTTTTGGTGGACACGGGCAAGGGCCGCGCGACGGTGCGCAGCGCGTGGGTGATGAACATCGACGGCTCGGGCCGGAAGAAAATTTCCGATTACGCGCGGCAACCATGCTGGGCCTCGGACAGCAAGAGAATTATTTGGCTGCCGCAGGAATATAAAAAGTGGAACGTGAAGGATTTTTTCAGCAAAGGACTGATGTACTACGACGTGGACACGGGCAAGTCGACGCCGCACGTGAACAGCGCGAAGCTGCATCATTTGTACAATCCATCGATGTCGGCCAACGGCAAATGGATAGTTTCGACGGTGCACGCGGGGATGGGTTTTCGGCACGGGATTTTGTTGATTGCGGCTGATGGTGATAAAATAATCAACCTCGGCATTGGCGGATGCCGGCCGTGCCTGAGCCCGGCGGGCAACCACATCGCCTGGGGCTCGGGCGACCATGTCATTGAGGTGGCGGCGATTGACCTGGACTCGGCGAATCCGAAGGTGGGCAAGCGGTCGGTCATCATCCGTGACAAAAAGAACAAGATTTATCATGTGGATTGGTCGCCGGATGGAAAGTTCGTTTCCTTCAGCCGCGGCCCCAATGGCAAGGGCGACCCTTCCAAGCCGGGCACGCATCAGGACGCCTGCGAGATGGTCGGCGTGTTTGCCGGCAAGTGGGACATTTACGCGGTGTCCACGCGCGGCAAGAGTGACATCGACTTGGCGAAAGCCGGCGCGGCGGATGTGGCGCGGCTCTCGTCGGATGGACGGAGCAACAAGGAATCCGC
The DNA here is from genome assembly GCA_046581525.1 of Roseibacillus sp. GTDB lineage: Bacteria > Verrucomicrobiota > Verrucomicrobiia > Verrucomicrobiales > Akkermansiaceae > Roseibacillus_B. The sequence continues at coordinate 1,580 of JAYGGC010000190.1, forward strand.
CTGGGTTCGGGTCAGTAAATAAATGGCGACTTTTCAAAAGATTATTCTGCTCGGGGGCGTCGTGGGGTTGATGGGTTGTGGACAGCAACCCGGGGCGACGATTGATAAAACAAACGTTGTCGAAATCTCGACCAAGTCGGGCGTGCCGATGATTTACATCGCGCCGGGCGAATTCACGATGGGCTCGGCGAAGGGCGACCCCGACGAGGCCCCGCCGCATGCGGTTCGGTTGGATGGATTTTTGATGGACAAGTTTGAGGTGACGGGCGCGATGTTCACCAAGGCCGAGTTGCCCAATCCCTCGCACTGGCACGACGATCCGCGGAAGCCCGTGGAGCAAATCCGCTGGCGCGACGCCCGGCTCTACTGCAACGAGCGCTCGTTGATGGAGGGGCTGATGCCATGCTACGATGAGTCCAAGCTCGGCTTGCCGCGCGATGCGAGCGCCAACGGCTACCGGCTGCCCACCGAGGCGGAGTGGGAATACGCCGCGCGCGCCGGTGCGAAGGGTGATTTTCCTTTCGGCAACGCCAGCCAACTCAGGCAGCACGCGTGGTTTTCCGGCAATGGCGGTAAGCGCACCCACCGCGTCGGCACGCGACGCGCCAACGCATGGGGTCTGCACGACCTGTACGGCAATGTCTCCGAGTGGTGCGAGGATGTTTACGAGCCGGACTATTACCGCGCCGCGCCACCGGACAACCCGACCGGACCGTCGGCGAAATCGAATGACCCCAAGCGCGTCATCCGCGGCGGCTCGTGGCGGGCCTCGGCGGCGATGTGCCGCGTCACGTTTCGGCGCGGGGAAAAGACCGGCGACACCGACGCCTGTTTCTTCACCGATTACTGCGGCTTTCGCTGCGTGCGCAGCCTCACCCCCGCGGAGCTGAAGCAGTTGCGGGCGCCATCCCAGTAGCCTCCGCCCATGCTGTTTCACACTTGGACGTTTCTGTGTTTCTTCGCCCTCGTGCTGGCCGGCTTTTTCGCGCTGCGAAAAACCCGCCTTTGGCTGCATTGGCTGCTGCTGGCGTCGTACACTTTTTACGGCTGGTGGAATCCGTATTATTTAATTCTCATCATTTATTCCACCGCGCTCGATTATTTTGCAGTTCTAATGATGGACCGACCTCGCGCGCGTCGGCGACTTTGGCTGTGGCTCAGCATCGTCAACAACCTCAGCCTCCTTTTCTTTTTCAAGTACGCCGGGTTCTTCATCGAAAACCTCAACGCCCATCTCGGCCTCGGACTGCCGCCGCCGGAAAACCTGATGCCCTTCGGCCTCGAGTACCTGTTGCCCGTCGGCATCTCGTTTTACACTTTCCAGTCGATGAGCTACACCATCGACTTCTACCGCGGACAGATCGAACGCGAGCGCAACTTTGTTCGCTTCGCCACCTTCGTCTCCTTCTTTCCGCAATTGGTTGCCGGTCCGATCGAACGCTCGAAGAACCTGCTCCCGCAATTTCTCCGCGCCCCAGCCATCACGCCCCGCCACCTCACTGACGGCGCCTCCCTCTTTCTGGTGGGCCTCTTCAAGAAAGTCGCCCTCTCCAACTACCTCGCCCTCTACGTCGAGCGGATCTACGACGCGCCGGCCAACCACGGATCCGCCGCCCTGATCCTGGCGACCTTCTGTTTTGCCTGGCAGATCTACTTCGACTTCAGCGGCTACACCGACATGGCGCGGGGGGTCGCTCGCATGATGGGGTTCAACCTCATGCTGAATTTCAATCACCCCTACCTCGCCACCGGTCTCGGCGATTTCTGGGGGCGTTGGCATATCAGCCTCTCGACCTGGTTCCGCGACTACCTCTATCTCCCCCTCGGAGGAAACCGGCGCGGAGCGCTGATCACCTATCGCAATCTGCTCATCGTGTTTCTCGTCTCGGGTTTGTGGCACGGAGCGGCCTGGCACTTCATCGTCTGGGGGGCGCTCCATGCTCTCGGGATTGTCGTGACGCGCGCGCTCGAGCGTTCCGCCTGGTATCGCGAGCGCTTCCCGGTGTGGGCCAAGCGCGCCTGGGTCTTCGTCTTCGTTTGCTTCGCCTGGATCTTCTTCCGGGCCGAGACCATCGGCGACGCCTGGCTGATCGTCTCACGCATCTTCTCCGGCATCTGGGAGGACCCCGCCTGTCCCTTCCTGATGCTGGGGCTCGTGGGCGCCGGGTGGGCCTATCAATTCGCCTCGGACTCCCCTGCCACCCGGGCGCTCCTGTCTGCAAGCCCGGTCAAGGTCGCGACTGCCACCACCATGATCATCTACCTCGTCTTCTGCTCCACCGGAGGAGGCGAGTTCATCTACTTCCAATTCTAGGCCCCATGTCCGCAGAACCACCTCAAGATGACTTCACCTACTCGCCGCACGCGCTGCGATTGAGCGGACGGGAGTGGCTGGTCGTCCTCGGCCTCGTCCTTGGCTTCGCCTTCTTCGCGCCGCGGTTTTGGAATTCGGCCGAACTCTTTGAACCGGTGGCCGACCACCGTGTCCCCTATGAGTTGAGCAACGACTACTGGCACTATGAGCGTCGCCTCCAGAGTGCCGCCGCGGACAAAAGGTCGATCTTTGTCATCGGAGACTCGGTGGTCTGGGGCGAATACGTCAAGCCCGATGGCACTCTGAGCCACTTCCTGAACACGGAGTCAGGCGGTGAGCATCAGTTCACCAACGCCGGCCTCAACGGGCTCTTCCCGCTCGCCCTGGAAGGACTCGTGCGCGACTTCGGACATCCGATCAAGAACCGGAGAGTCATCCTGCATGCCAACCTACTCTGGATGACCAGTCCCGAGGCAGACCTGAGCGCAGGGAAGGAGCAGGCCTTCAATCACCAACCTCTCGTCCCGCAGTTCCCGGTATCGATCCCGTCTTACCGCGCGTCTGTCGATCGCCGCCTGAGCCACCTTGCCAATCGGAAGGTCGGCCTCTTCGCCTGGTCGAAGCATCTCCAGATCGCCTACTTTGATCAAATGAGCATCCCGGAGTGGACGATGGCGGAAGGAAATGCGCGGAAGAACCCGCTTGCTCAACTCACCGGAATACTTCCGCGTGAACCCGCCGACGACCCCGACCGGGGAGAGGCGAGTTCTCGTCACAAGTCGTGGTCCGATGGAACCGGCAAGGCTCAGGACTTCCCCTGGGTCGCGCCTGAAGACTCGCTGCAACTCGCAGCCCTCAAACGCCTGGCAACTCTCCTCCTGGATCGCAGAAACAATCTCGTGGTCGTGATCGGCCCACTCAACGAACACATGATCGCCGCTTCGAACCGCCCAGCCTACGAAGAACTCCGCCGTGACCTCGTCGACTGGCTCAGACATCACGGCATTCCCCACTATCTCCCGGTCCTCCTGCCCACTGAACTCTACGGCGATGCCAGCCACCCACTCACTGCAGGCTATGAACAACTCGCGAAAGAAATCTTCGAATCGCCCGGTTTCAGTACTTGGTTGGAATAGATCTCGATCCGCGGGACCTGGACAGCCGGTCTGAAACCCATTCCACACCATGAGACTCGCCATCCTCCCTGCCCTCCTTCTCTTCGCCACCACTCTCTTCGCTCAAGCCCAGAAAGCCGAAACCAAGGAGGGCACCGCCAAGGCTGCCTTCTCCAAGATGCTCACCAACGCCACCCTGCACGGAACCTGGGCTCCCATCGACAAGAAGCTCCTCGGCGACGACAAGCAAGACGGCTACCACATCGTGCGCGCCACCATGAAGGAGGGCGACACCTGGGAGATCGTCTACCGCGTGAAGATGCAGGGACGGCAGATCGATTTTCCGATTCCCGTCACGGTCAAATTCGCCGGCGACACCGCCGTCATGATCTTGAAAAACTCCCCGGTGGGCATCGGCCAGACCTGGTCCGCCCGCATCCTCTTCCACAACGACGTCTACGCCGGAAGCTGGTGGAGCCTAGGAAATACCAAGAAGGGCATTGTGAGCGGAACGATCACGCGGGAGAAGAGCAAGTGAGAATTCTCCTCATCTTGCTGTTTCTGACCACAGCAAAAACGCCCGCCGAACCGCCTGCCTTCGATCTGAAGATCGAACAGCTCACCTCCGGCGAGAAGCACCACTTTTTCGGTTACATCGGTCAGTGCCGGACCATTCCGTGGAATGCCAGTGGACGCTATGTTCTCGGGATGGAGATCGAGGCCATCGACCGCATGCCGGAGCCGGGGGAGGCCGCCACCATCATCCTGGTCGACACCAGGCAGGACAACAAGATCCTCCGCATCGAAAAGACCCACGCCTGGAATCCGCAGCAGGGAACCATGTTCTACTGGAATCCCCTCGCGGCCGAGACCCAGTTCTTCTTCAACGATCGCGATCTCAATACGGGCAAGATCTTCACTGTTCTCTATGACATCGAGAAGAAGAAACGCATCCGCGAATATCGCTTCGAGGACACCCCCATCGCCAATGGCGGGGTGGCGCAGAAGGGAGGCGCCTTCCTCGCCCTGAATTACGGACGCATGGCACGGCTGCGACCGGTCACCGGATATCCCGGAACCAGCGACTGGTCAAAGGGCGCTGATCCCGCTCCGGACAACGACGGCATTTTCGTGGTGGACACCGAATCGGGTGAGAAGCGACTTCTCGTCTCCTTCAGGCAATTGGCCGAAGGGATCAAGAAACTCGACCCCGAATCCCCGGACCATCCCCTCTTCATCAATCACAGCCTTTGGAATCGCCGCGGTGACCGCGTCTATTTCTACGTGCGCGGAGCGTGGAGTAACCGTGCTCCCGGCACGAAAAAGATCAACGTCCCCTGCTCCATTCACAGCGACGGCACCGGCCTCATCCTGCACGACATTTTCATCGGCGGTCACCCGGAATGGGCGGAGGATACCCTGGTGATCGGCCGCTTGAAGAAGGACCAGGTCCTCTACGATGTCGACAAGCAGAAGATCGTCGGAACGTTGGGGACTCCCGAGATCTTTCCGAATCCGGAAGGCGACATCTCGCTCTCCCCCGATGGCAAGTGGTTCGTGAACGGATTCAAGAAGGACTCGAAGAACTACTACGCGGTCTATCGCCGGAGCGACGGCGCTCACCTGCGCAGCAAGGGACTCGACAAGGGCAAATACTCAGGCGACATCCGCATCGATCCCGCCCCGCGCTGGAATCGCAGCAACGACGCCATCCTCGTTCCCGGTATCGCGAAGAACGGGACGCGGCAGATGTTTGTGATTCGCGTGGTGTCGCGAGTGAAGTGAGGGGCGGGATGCCGCCGCTCCCTGCTCACTTCCTATCATACACCACCACGATTTCCGGTGGGGTCCCGCTCTCGCGCGAGCCGTACTGAATCCCATCGGTGGTGGTGGGGCGCAGCAGGAGCGACAATTCCTTCGCCTCCGGATCGATGTAGGCCAGGCGTCCTTCAAAGCGCTCCTTCTCTTTCACCCGACCAATCCTGGCAACGCGCAATCCACGGGAGGGCTGCTTGTTGAAGGTGATCGTCTTCTCTTCCCACCCGGGTGCGGTCAGGTAGACCTCTCCGGCATCGTTGCTGCCGGGTCCCAGGCACTGCAGGCGCAACTTCACGCCAAGCGGCTTGCCCGGCACGTTGCTGAGATCGAACTTCAGGTAGACCATCGAATAGAATTCATCGTTCATCGCGTCCCCGCCGCCGTCCATCAGGAGTCCCTTGTTTCCTCCTTCATTGCGGTCCGGGTTCTTCAGCGAGACGCGACTGTCCGCGATCGCCTTCAAGACGATCTCCGGCTTGCCCACTGGCCAGCTCGGGGGATAGCGATACGACACCGGCTTCGGCTTCTTCGAGTAGCCCGTGCGAACGATCTCCAAGCCAGCCACCGAGGGAGGCCTCTTCGAACCAGGGTGCGGCGTCAGGCTGATCTCCAGCCAGTCGAAGATCTCCACCCCTTTGAACTCCCGCATCACCGCCTTACGCACCCCACCCGCGGCGGTGCGAACCTCAAAGCCCTCCTCCATGACCTTCCCCTGCACTACGATGTCGAACTTCCTCGACTCGCTCTCGCCATCCTCCAACTCCGCGAAGTGCAGGCGCACGGTGTACTCGCCCGCCTTGTCGTTGCGGCCGATGACTGCCACTCCCAGCCTCTCGATTCCCTCGTAGCCCGACGAGTGCACCCACGGGATCTCCGTTCCCTTGATGTTCCTGGTTTCGGGGCTACGCATGTAAGTCGCGGGCTTGCTCCCTTCGATCTCGAGATCGAGATTGAGCTCCAGCGGCGCGATCCTGCTGTCCGAGCGCGGCCGCGGATAGGAAAGCCAGAGATTGCCATCGTCATCGCGCCGATCCCCCGGCGCACCGAAGTTCAGATGCAAATGCTTCACTGGCAGGACCGGCCCGGGCGTGGCAAAGATCCCCCAAGCCCGATCCTGGTGGGCGGGAATGGGCTCCAGCGTCACGGTCGACTGAATCGCGAACAAACACTGGCATCCCGCGCTCGCCTCCGGGATGTGCAGCAATCCGTTGGCCGGAATCATGTTGATGGTGCAACCGGTGCGCATCCCGCTGAAGTGACTCACTCCTGAGTCACTCTCGAGGTCGTAGTAGGCAGTCGATCCACTGCGGAAGAACAGGAGATTCTCGGTGGCCGCAACGTGCCCGCAGTGATGCCCCATGCGGAGGAATTCCCAGGGACTCTCCTCCCCGGTGGTGGGATGTTTGCGCGTCTTCTGCTTCCCGGTGCGCAAGTCGTAGGCCCACGGTTCCGCCACGATGATCTCGCCCATGATGAGCGGCCGGATCCGATAGTTTGCCTCCTTGTGCCAAAGCTCGTCTCCCGTTTCCGCGTTCACCACCGCCAGCTTTCGCTGCTTGAACTCACCGGCGAGGAACTGCTTCCAGTAGTGTCCATTTCCGCTCGCTCCCGCGAACACCAAGGCGCGGTCATGATACATCATCATCAATTCACCGGCCCCCTTGCTCAGGCCCGTGCAGTTTGTGAAATCGAGCACCTTGGACCAAAGCCGGTCGCCGGTCCTGAGATCGAGCGCGACTGCGAGTTTGCGGTCTGCATCCTTGATCTTCTTCTCCGCCTTCTCCCGCGCCTTGCCGGTCAAGGTCGCGAGGTGCGATCGATCCTGTTTCAAGCGCTCCTCCAATTGCTCGGTGGTCATCTTGCTGTCCACCAGGAAGACGCGTCCATCACCCACCGCGATTGCCATCTGTGAGATGTTCTCGCCCTCGTAAGTCCAGAGATGATTCCCACTCGAGGCTTCATACGCGAAGAGCGCCTTCGAGTAGCGACTGCGGCTTGACCCCGGAATCAGGGAGGACGACATGCTGCCCACCACGATCCCGTCGTGAATGCCCAGGTAATTCCACTGGCTGCTCGCGCGTTTGATCTCCTTCGGGATCTGAAAGATATTGAGAACGTCGCCGGTCTCGGGGTGGAATCGGTAACAGACGTCCTTGGTGACGAGGAGAGCCCCGTCCTTGTCAGCGACGATGTTTCCGGGCACCGACCGGGTGCGATAGCGGGACTGTCCCTCGTAGGAGGTCTCCCACAGCTTGGATCCGTTGTAGGCGTCGTAGGCGAGCAGCACATTTTCTCCCACGATGAACATGCGTCCATCGAGCGAGACCGGCGGGGTGCCCTGCGAATGACGATTGATCATCTCGGTCGGCCCGGGCGCCCCATACCAGAGCACTCCCAAGGGGGCGGTGAGCCGCTTTTCATCGCTGAAACCCGTGTTTCCGGAAGTTCCATACTGGTGGGTCCAACTCCCTGCTCCGTCCAGCGCTGCCCGCGAGACACTCCCCCACGGCGCTCCGCCCTCTGCGAGAGCCAACTCACCCAGTTGCAATCGCTTCAGCCACTTTTTCACGGCGTCCACACCCATGGTTTTGCCTGCCCTGATCCCTGCCGGCTGACCGATCATCACGGTCCCCCCGAGAGGCCGCACTTTGCTCGCGATTTCTTCCGGCTCGTAGGGAACCGTCCCCGAGAAGAGCGCGCTCTCCGACACCACCACGTTGGCAAAATAGTTGGGCAATTGATTGGTGGCTCCGTGGAGCACATGGATCCGCGAGCCATAGAGCCCGGTTGGCGCGAGCGCGCGGCGCACTCGAGCGACCACCTCCGCATCCGGATCGATCGCAATCACCTTGAGATCGCCCTTCTGGGCCAACTGCCAAGCCAGCTCCCCAGTCTCCAAGCCCACCACCAACGCATAGCCTTCACCGGGCGGAAGCTTCTCCCTGGCAGCCTTCACCACCGCGGCAATTCCAGCGCGCTGCTCCGGCGTCCCCGCAACAAACTTTGCCGGCTCCCGGGGGACTTCCGCGTCGGCCGGGGCAGCTCCGCTCCCAAAGCAATAAATCCGCCCTGAGTCGGAAGAGACCAGTAACTTCCCACCCGCAATTGCCAGGCCCGCCGCCTGGCCATGGATCTTCGCCCGCCAAAGTTCCACTCCGCTCCTGGCATCGAGGCCCACCACGAATTCGTCTCCCCCGCCGAAGACAACGTCGCGGGTTGCGACCAGCGACGAATACGCCTCCACAGGCGTCTTCCAATGCACCGCCTTGAGGCTCGCTTCGTGCTCTTCCTCCTCCGCCAGCATGGTCTTCAAGCGCTGGGCCTCCTTCACGATCCGCTTCTTGATTTCGTCAATCCGCTTCTCGCTACGCACCCCCGGATCCTTGCCCTGCTCCGCCCGCAGTTCCCGACGCGCCCCGGCCTCCAGGACGATGGGATCATCCCCGCCGCGCCCGTCGTGCCGCTGCCGCATCTTGTGGAGCCTGATCGAGCCCGCCGCGTACTTCCTGCGGTCTACTGCTGCGATCCACTCGGTTGTTGCGAAGTAGGCAATCTCTCCACGCACCACGATCTTCCGTCCGTGAAACCACCCGATGCCGCTCTTCCCCGTCTCGGCATTGAAGACCACGTTCTGGTTCGCGCCCGTGATCAACTGGTCTTCGATGAGCACGCCATATGTTCCGCCCACCACCCCGTCTGCCCGCCAGCTCGCGCGCGCATGCCATCGCTTCTTCCCGTCCTTCCGGTGAAATGCTGCGGGCAGGTCGCGGCCAGAGGGAACGTAGAGATACTTGTCGTTCGCGAGGAGATAACCCTGCGGCGTGAGACGACTGCGATTTGAATCCTGTTCGCCCAGCGTATCGTTCTTCCAGATCACGGCGCCCGTCTCCGCGTTCAGCGCGGCGAGAATGACCCCCTCATGCGGAAAGACTCCCGCGCCGCAGTAGGCGATGCCGTCTTCGATCAACACTCCGGAGCGGACCGGCCAACGCGAGATCAAGCGGCCGTTGCCAAGATGCCGGGTGCGATCGAATCCAAGAAGATGCTTCCAGGTCACCGCCCCGCTCTTCGCATCGAGACAGTAGACAATTCCGTCGTCGGATCCGAAGTAGACCTTGCCATTGTGAAGCGAAGGACCGAAGCGCACCGGACCATCTGCAAAGAACGTCCAACGCACCTTGCCGCTCTGCAGGTCCAGGCAGCGAACCTGGTCGTCGGATGAGGATCCAAAATAGACGGCTTCGCCACTGGCCGCGACCTGGTAGGCGAGATCAAAGTCGACCCGGTTCACTTCGAGGATCCCTTCCACGGTACGCGGGATGGGCGGCGCCCAGGCAGCCTCGGGCGCGCTGTGTGAGACGTGGCTCCAGTGTTGGGTCAGCGGAAGTTCAATCGGCACGTCGGTGAACCCACTTCGTCCGGCGTCGTGCAGATGCATGGGCCAATCCTCCGCGCCCCACGCCACCCCCAGCATAGTCACTGCCGTTGCCAGCCCAACCCTCGAGATCATTGTCGTCTTCATGGCTTTTTTTGCCCAGGCCACCCCTCGTCTCCACGGGGGATCTTGCCCAGCCTCCTATCAACGATGACAGGCCCTCGATCCTTTCCCGGCAAGGTCAAAGAGCTCACACTTAATTCCCGGCCTTTGCAGACCTCCCCGGTCGAAGGCGACCTCCGGCCTGGAATGGCCGGAATTTCGACGGTCGGGAGTCAGCTCGCATCGCCGAACTCCTTGCCCGCATTGTTGATACTGTCTAGATTCGCGGGGTGGTGGTGGACCCCTCAACATCCCCTGACCATTGAGAGCCCGATTTTACTTTCTCGGCTACGCCTTCGCGGTCGCCGCCCTCACCGTGCCCACCCGCAGTGAGAGCGAGGCGCCGAACATCCTCTTCATCATGGCAGACGACCACTCGGCCGCCACGGTCGGATGTTACGCCACGCACCTGAAGGCTGTGGTGCAGACTCCGAATATTGACCGGCTCGCAGCGGAAGGCGCCAGGTTCACCAACGTGCAATGCGTCAACTCGCTTTGCGCCCCCAGCCGCGCCACCATCATCACCGGTCTTTACAGTCACCGCAACGGAGTGTTCACCCTGCGCGAAGACCTGAACACCGCAGACCTTCCCACCGTCCCGAAGCTTCTGCGCAAGGCGGGATACCAGACCGCCGTGATCGGCAAATGGCATCTGCACGGCGACAACCTTCACGGGTTCGACTACCACGCCGTGACGACCTCACAGGGCTCCTACATGAATCCCTCCCTCGCTGCAACGGGCGGCAAGAAGCTGCGCTTCAAGGGACACTCCACAGAGGTCTACACCGACCACTCGATTGATTGGTTGAAGCAGCGCGACAAGACCAGGCCGTTCTTCCTGATGACGCACTTCAAGGCAGCGCACGGACCGTGGCACTACGCCCCGCGCTACCAGAGCCTCTACGAGGGCGTGGTGATCCCCGAACCGCCCACCCTCTTCGACACCTTCCTGGGCCGCCATCCGAACGGGGTGCCTCGCAAAGGCGCGCGACTGCACAAAGCGGGGAGCAAATCCAGCCTGTCCCTCTGGTTTTCATCCAACAGAAAGGGCAAGGGCGGAAGCACCTGGCCGACCGGCACGATGAACATCGACGGGCTCAGCGATGAAGAGACGGTCCGGGCCACTTACCAGAAATACGCCAAGGACTACCTCCGCTGCGTGAAGGGAATCGACGACGGCGTAGGACGCCTGCGCGACTATCTCGAGAGTGAGGGCATCCTCGATAACACCGTGATCGTCTACACCTCCGACCAGGGGATGTTTGTCGGCGAGAGCGGATTCTACGACAAGCGCCTCGGCCTGAACCCCGCCATGCAGATGCCCCTGATCCTCCGCTTCCCGAAAGCGGTGAAGAAGGGGGTCGTCTTCAACGAACTCATCAACAATGTCGACTACGCCAAGACGCTCCTCGCGATGGGTGAGGTCGCCAAGCCCGCCTCGATGCAGGGCTACAGTTTCTGGAACCTGGCGCGCGGGAAGGGCCCATGGAAGCGGACGCGATCGGTCTACCAGTTCTACTCCAACGGAGCGCCCAAGCACTACGGGCTGGTCACTTCCGATTACAAGTTGCTCAAGTATGTCGGCAAAGACGGGAGCGTGGCCGGGGCGGACCTGTTCGACCGGAGAGCGGATCCCACCGAACAAAAGAGTCTGATCGGCGACCCGGCGCACGCGGGAACCCTTATGCGCATGGAGCGCGAATTGGTGGAAGAGCGAAAGCTGATCGGCCTGAGTGACTCCCTCCTGCCGGGCCGATGGAGATCCGCCAAAGCGACACTGAAGGACTAGACTGATGACATGAATCACCGCCGCACGGTCTGGATCAATGCCCTCCTTGCCTCCCTTGCATGTGGAGAGGTCGCCGCGAAGTCGCCGTCCCCGAACATCCTGCTGATCCTGGCCGCACCCTTTCTGGAGTTCCCAGTTCGCCAAATGGTGGCTGGAGAAGAATTCCAACCCCGACGAACTGGCCGGAAAGTTGCTCCATGACCACCCGGACGATCGCTTCTGCGACGAGGCCGACTGAAGATCCCGTAGCCCGCATTCAATGCACTTGATCCACTCAGCAGGGCGACTAACCTTCGCAGGATGAGGGCTGTCTTACGATCTCTCCTGGCTCCCTGCTTCATTGCGCTTTGCCTTCCATCCTCTGCGGAGGAGAAGAAGCCGGCCAAGCCAAAGAAGCCCGTCGCGGGCAAAGCGGATGTCCTGAAGCACGTCCGCAAGAAATTTGCGAAGTTCGTTTCGTTCGACGCCGCAGACTCGAGCCTTCGTCTCCACATCGAAGGTGAGAAGGACGAGTCCACCTGGCCGCTCCTGGACGACGCCGAGGTCAAAATCAGCGGTTGGTGGGGCCGCCCTGAACAATTGCGGAGCAAGGATCGGGTGTGGGTCTGGTTCATGGTGGACCGCGACAAGAAACCGAAGGCGGTCCTCATGATCGCGGACGAGATGTCGGAGCAGGACATTCACGACGAACCGCTCGAAATCAAGGAACTGAAGGATGGCGGGGTGACCGTCCACGTTCCCGGGGAGAAGAAAGTGCCCACCCGGGATCTTCGATTGGCCGACAATTACCGCGGTCCGCGCGAAGTGGGCGCGACGATCATCGCGCAAACCGTCGGGAACATCCTTCACGAGTCCGTCACCCCGGAGGAGTTTGAGAAACTGCGCAGCAAGCAACAGGACTGGCTGCGCGAGCAGTGGCGAACGAACGGCCTTCCCGGCGCAGTGTCCGCCCTGCATCCCCTGGGCGGCGAGATGGACATTGTCCTGGACCACGAGGCGATCCGCTGGGGACGCTACCTGAAGCATGGCGACAAGGTCACCCTGCAGGCCACCCGGAAGATCTCCGCGACCGTGAACGTCGTCCGCCCGTGGCGTGACCGCACCCAGGTGCGGCTGGTGACCAACAGTGGCCTCGATCAATTGGACCTCACCGTCGGTGAGCGCATCAGTGTCATCGTCCCGGAACCACCCAAGGCTCTCCAGGCTTCCCACCTTCCTCTCGACATCGGCCGCCTCCAGCTCAAGGAGGAGCGCGTGCAGTGGTTCCTCAACACCGTCTACTGCAGTTGCGGAATCGCGGGCGACAAATGCACCGGCATGTTCTATACTCAGGCCAGTTGCAACATCAACGCGTGTGGAATGCCCAAAATCGTGGCGGCGGACATCCGCGAGATGATCGACAAGGGCCTCGATGATCGCGAAATCTTTGCAACGCTGGAGGAGGAGAAAGGTCACGATCTCTGGCGACCGCATCTCCTGCGCTAGGTTAGGGAATGCCTTCGTCGCTCTGCGCCGGCGATGAGCATTCGGCCGCCCGGCGAACGTTCCACTCCTCCAATTTCCAAATAAGCTCCAGCACCAAGTCCCAATTCCCAATTCCCACCTCGGAACCCCCTGACGCCCATTGGGATCTTGAATTCTGGCCCTGAAGTTTAGTTGGATTCTTCTCCTAACCCAAGGTCGACGTTCGTAGCAGAAGGGCTTCCCCTTCCGTTTCTTCGAGCCCGCACCATTCCGTGAAGCTCGGAACAAACCACGAATTCGGCACGCGAAGGCGTGCCACTATGCGCGGATTAACTTAGCGCCATTGGCCCCGGAGGCTGGTTCTGAAACCGGGGCCGAGGAAACGATTCAACGATCTCCGGACTGCCGCATAGCGCCGGTTCCCTTGTGAGCAGACCCTCCGCCGGAGGAACCCGCATCGCCGCTGGCCCGAGTCTTGGGACCGGATCCTCCGACATCGGTCGACTCGATATCTCCCGCTTCAATAAGTTTCACGAGCGGAGCATGCTTGAGAGCCTTCGCTGTCACCTGTCCGGTCTTGCCGGGTTGCAGAAAGAGTTTCTTGCCTCCCGGAAGGGGTACGCTCAGGGGCTTCTTGGATTTATTGGTGATGTCCATGGGGGTCGGGTTGGCCGTGG
>JAYGGC010000240.1:0-43078 GCA_046581525.1 Roseibacillus sp.
AGGTTCGGTGTCAATTCGGCCCGCAGCAAATTCCATGCAATGGTCTACCGCTGGCTTCAGCAACTGGGAGCAACTGGGTTTCAGCTCCCCACCAAATTCTCGGAGCGCCTTGTTGTTTTTCACGGCCTTAGGTAACATCGGGCGCTCCACCTCGTAGCACCATCGCCTTCCCTATTTCTTATCCACAAACATTAGTAATCCAATGACCTCGCCAGCATCCAACCTGCCTCACGTTCTGGAATCCTCGTTACCAAGCGACACCGAATAGAAACACCAAAGATCCCACAGCTGCCAAGAGAAGAATTGCTCCTTTTGCAAGACAATGTAAGCGGCAGACTATTGTTATGCCTGCCACCACAAGAAACAGAAATCCGGCGAACAGCCATTTATCTAAGGGGATTTCACTAAAACTAGGAATAAAGTCCATTGAACGGCCTACTTGTTGTGCACTAGAACTCTCGCTGCGCCAACGAAGCGATGTCTTTGAACAACTTCCTGCGATGACCAATCAGGACGACCTCCGTCCACTGCTGCCAGGGAATTGGCTGGCGAATCAGACCAGTCAGACGACGATCCACCCAGAACTCCTGTTGATCTTCGCCGGTTTCATCACGCTCGCGGAACATCTTTTATCTACGCGCCACGAAGGTCAGGCATTGCGAGTTTTTCAACAGGCTGCTAGGTTCCCATGTCCCGTTGTCCTCGATGTGACGGCAAGGACCAGCGTTGTTGTAACGCTGTGTATGTCCCCCTGCTTTCGCAGAATTATTACTTCTCTTCCTTCGGTTTGCTTGGCTCCTCTAGCCGAGCCCCATGCTCTCCTCCTGGGGATTTCAAAAAATCTGCATCGCCTGTTTTGCTATACGGATTTCTCACCCAAATTCTGGGTTTCATCACAAATGGCGGCGTATCCAGAACACCCTCCAGATTATAGTCAAACACCAGCTCAGTAATATCGTCCACTCGATAAATCACACGGTATCTGTTCCCTCCGACATAGGGCCATTTGATCTTTGCCAGAAAGCGCCCGACCATTCCTTTATCGACTACCTCTTCCTTTATTCCAGTCTTAAACTCTTTCCGGGCGATCTTTTGCCACTCTTGGCGAGATTTCAAGACCCACTCAGATTCATCTGCCTGATCCGCTTGAGCATTTGCGCAGAACGGCAAGCAAGAGGAACAAATCACTGACACCACAAGAAATGCCGTTAGGTGGGGTATCGCTATTCGGTACATGATTGATTTGTATTAGTTGGAATATGGACTATTCCCTCGGCAACGACAGCAAAAACACCTTTGTGTTTGTTCACGTTCTTTAAATTGTTTAAAGTGTTCCTCAATGTGCTTTGCCAAATCGGTAATATCCGTAACCAGCCGATTTCCTTTGTGCAGAAGGGAAGTATGCCAACCATACCCCTTGCCCACCTTCCTTCCTACTGCATGGAAGTCTGGACGTCCTGCGGCAGTCTTCGTCAGAATAATAATTACCTCACACTCATCATCTTTGCATCTTGTATTCCCGATATCGATGCCATTGCAAACTACACGCCTGCATCCTTCGGGAACAAAATCCAACGCATCTTCAAGCACGTCTCTGCCTCTTCGCCCCAAACCTACCACCCCTGGAAATTTGCCCAGCGCCTGACAAAGACAGTTCGTTTTACTGCGCAATTTCTTATGTACTCTTCCAGATGATTTTCCCTTCGGGACCTCCGGCGGCTCTACAGGATTTTTCCGCAGCGGATCTTCTTTTTCTGACTTTACAGGATCAAATGGCTCACGACCCATTGTATCCATCAGCGATGGGGGATCATTTGCGACGAATCGATATAGATTGAGACCACCTTGTTCTTCGATAGGATCCCTTGAGACCCACCTCCCTGTGGTGTCGTTGTAGAACCGGTACCCGTAGTTGTAGTAGCCGGTATCGTCGTCGCGGAACTCTCCGTGGAACAGCCAGCTCCATCCCTGATCATCCCCATCATACTCTGTGAAGGCCTCATTGAGCAGTGTAGTGTTTCCGAACGGACTGTACTCGAAGCGCTGCTTGATTGTGCCACCTTCGTCGCAGATTGCTACGGGGTCCATCGCATCGTAGAGTACGTAGCGTTCTTCGTCCAAACTTCCTGCATCGTCGCGTTGCCGTTTCACCAAATCCCAACGATTTCCAATGCCCCAAAGGTATCGCCGACTTGGCGTCGTGGAGGCATTCAGATCGGGATACTCTTCCACCGCTCGCCAGTCTTCGTTGTAGTAGTAGTGGATGGTGTTGCTGTCCCTCTTCGAGGTTATACGCCTCGTGAGACCATCGTAAGCGTTGGTTTGTAGCACAATGGATCCATCTTTTACTTCGATCAGTCGGTTCCACGCATCCCACTTCAGATCGTATTGCTTCGTCCAGTCGCCAGGAGCAATGTCCACTGTCTGATTGCCAACAACATCGTATTTTGGTTGCACTACACCGCTTGGACTTGTCACCGAGCAGATCTCGTTGGCCCGGTTGTGGGTTCGGCTCTGATTGACGTCCTCAGACGGGCTCTCCGGTCCGTCATAATCGTAGTTCTGCCAGTTCCCAGTTCCGTCGTGACACCAGTCCTCTTCCCTCTGCTTGTTGCCGATTCCCGTGTAGGGATTGCCAGTCGTGCCTGTAAGGTTTCCCTGCTGCCACTCGATTATTTGACCGAGTCCGTCGTACCGATAGAAGCTGTCATGCTTCTCCTGCTCTCCATTGCTGAGAGTGTGAGCTAGCTTGTTTCGACGCCAGTTCCGATTCGAGGACTGGTCGTAGCCGTAGCTCACATTTTGTTTCACATCACTTCCCTTTTTCCACAGAGTTTCCAAAACTCGTCCAAACGCGTCAAGTCCACTGTATTTGTCCCCGGCGCTTCCTGTTCCACCGTCCTCATAGGTCATAAACACTGGGTCATTGGAGTCGATTCCAAGGTAGTCTACTCCCACGAACATCCCCAATCCGAGGTACCGGTAGCTCGCCTCATCGGTCGAACCCAATGCCAGCGTGTCTGGTCGACTCAGTTTGTTCGCCGCTTCACTGTTGTACTTAATTGTGGTGGTCTCCGAGGACGGATAGGTCATGCCTGTCCGACGAATCGTGTTGGCGGTGCCTGGCGCGTATTCATACTGCACCTTGCGCGAAGCGCTGCCAACGTCCACTGCTCCGTCGTGCTCCTGCTTGTCCTCCGTCAATTGCCCGAAGCCGTTGTATTCGAAGGCCACCTCATTCTTGGTCTTGATGACACCGGCGTCCAGGCCTTTGCTCGCGACTGTCTCTAGCCGTAGGTGATTGTCATAGCTTCGGTGGATCTCGGTGATGGTGTCGTCCAGCGCGGCAGGCAAGTTGCTCGCCACGTCCGATGTCATCCGCCCCAACTTGTCGTAGCTGTAGCTGTGCGTCGTGCCCGCAGCGTCCTCAAACTCCGTGGCCTGACCTTGCCGGTTGTATTTGTAGGTCGAGGTGCCCGCTGAACCTCCGCTGCTCGAGCTGCTGCTTGACGATTCGTCCGGACAGCCTCCCGATGGTACGACTTTCTTCCAAAGCAGAGCGTTGCTGTTGATCAAGGATCCCTTCGTCACATTGTCCACTCCGTAGATCCATTCCGTCTCCTGGTTTCCGGTCGCTGCGTTCTGAGCAATCAGCTTCACCAGACTGTTGTCCAGATTATACTCGTAATTCGTGATCCGGTTTGCCCCGACGCAGTCTGGGCCTCCCGAACTGCTCGAGGAGGAGGACGAACCACTCTCCTGGTAGTTTTCGATGGTCTGGGTAAGGCGTCCCGCCGAATCATAACTACGCTTGTCCACTCGACCCGCCGGGTCGGTGGTTGCCTCGAGATCTCCCGCCGCGTCATACTCGTAGGCGGTCACCAGAGTATCCGCGTCGCTCGCAGGGATCGTCGTGGGTCGGCTCCAGCCCGTGCCTCCACCGTCGGTTCCTACGTTGACATCCGCCTGAGCACGTCCAACACCATCCGGGTAGTTCCCCGCGTAGCTCACCCGGGCCTTTGGCGCGGTGGTACTACTTGGTGTCCCCAACGGACCCAACTCCGTGGCATCATCGAAGCGGGCCCGACGAATCGATTCGATCGTGTTTCCTCCCCGGTCGTAGATCGTCTCCCCCTGCTCCATAATGATCGCCTCACTCACGTCCGCCGGATCATAGGCTCCTGATCCTGACGAGCTGCTGCTCGAAGACGACGAATCCGGTTCGTAACCAACGTAGGTGGTCACCGCACGATTCAGGTCATTGTAATCCGTGACGGTAAACACTTCACTACCGGCGTTCTCCTGACGGATCAGATTGCCCGCCGCATCAAACCAGCTCTTGCTTACCTGAGCCGTGCTCGCAGATCCAGTGTCAGCATACTGCTTCGTCTCGTAGACCCGGCCCCGGTTGTCGTAAGCACTCTCCTGCCGCGAGATCAGTTTGTTGTCGGGATCCTGAGCATCGTAGCTGGTGTGATACTGGCTGACCTTGGTCACCCGGTCGAGGTTGTCGTATTCCTGCACCGTGATGTAGTCTCGCGTCCCGTCGTTGACGGTCGTTTTCTCCACCCGGTTGCGAAAGTCGTAGCTAAACGCGCTTTCCCGGTTATTGTCGGAGTCGCCATCCACCGCTCGGCTGATCAGCGACGGGTAGCCGTCTTTGCCAGCCGCATTGGCGTAGGTCCGCTCCTCAACAGCCACCAAGTTGCTCGGACTTGTGTTGGTGCCTACCTCGTTCTGCTCCAGCCAGCCCATCGCATTCAAGCTCTGCTTCGCGGTGGTATCCTCCGGTGAGTTTTCCTCATCATTGCGGCACAGTTCATCGTAGCCAAGTTCGGTTTGGCCAAAGTCGGGTCCTTCCGTGCCCTGCCCAGTTGACGGGATCTGATGGTACTCGCGGCTGTACGTTTCCATTCCTCCCTCGTTGAAGTGCTGGCTCGACCAACGAAGCCAGCTCGAACGCAAGTAGACGTGATCCTCCGGAGGGATTCCCTCTCCTGTATACTCCGCGGCAATCTGGGAGCGCATGCTGGTGCCGCTTACTGTCGGATCATCCTCATAGCTCCGGTTGATTCGCACGGGATTGACGGTATGGGCATTTTCATCACCTCCTCCGCTGCTGCTACTGCTACTCCCGTCCTCTCCTACCACCTGATAGCCTTGGATCGTGATCACCTCCTCTTCGGCGTCGCGGTAGTGCGTCCACACTCCACTGCGGATCTTGGTAAGGGTGTCCTCCAAATCGATGGTGTGGACCGGCCCCAACTGCTTGATCGTGCGCCCGAGATCGTCGATCTCGTAGTCGGTGACCAGATTCGTGTCGTCTGGAAGCGGATCTGGATCCACCCCCACGTCGTTGCGCACCATTTGCGTCATCGCGCCGCGCAACACGTCGTATTGGTAAGTAGTCGCTACTCCGCGCTCATTCACCTCCTTGGTCAAAAATCCCCACGTGTCAAAGTGCGACTCCCTCGTATCCTCCACCCCGCTTCCGTTCTGCGAGGACGGAACTGCCGGTAGCGTTACGGTTTTCTTCTCCACCTGGAAGGTCTCATTGCTCGAAGCATCCTGGTACCATGTATAGGTGTGGGTGGTGGTCACCGGATCGGAGCCAGTGGCGGAAGCTCCACGATAGTGCGTCTCCTGATGTAGTTTGTAGATCGCCACATCCCCCGGTTTGCGTTCCGTGAATGTTCTGGCCCACAACTTCGTCTTGTCATGAGCCCCGTCGCCCCGCTGGAGATACGCCGCCTTCCGAAGACCCGAGGTGCCGTCATATTCATAGGTCCGGATGAGGCCCTCATCGTCCTTCAGCGTCACTGCGCAATCCAGTCCGACACTTGAGATCGCCGAGTTCTTCGCCTGCAGCACCACCCGTCCCTTCGAGTCGAACTCCTGATACACCGAGTGCCAGGTCGAACTCCCCTTCTTCACCGTCCTCGCCACGAGTTCTCCGATCTTGTTCGTGAGATAGATCACCTGCGATCCGTCGTTGCGCGTCTCGGTAATGGTGTTCACCGCACAGCTAAGACCGGACGCTCCGCCCGAGGAGCTGCTGCTTGATTCCCCCGCCCCTCCACTCGAGCTACTACTTGAGTCGTCCTCGGGCTCGAAGCAGTAGTCATAGTCCGACTCACAGGATCCCCCATCACTCTTGGAGGAACTTACGGTCCCGTCCTCATTGTAATCGAACTCGCTATCGGCGAAGAGCGCCGCTGAGGCGGATGGGCCCGCTTCTTCCCACCGCTTGAAGGCGTCATCGCCGAGCACATACTGAAGTTGGCCGGCGCCATTGTCATGGTAACCATAGTAGGTCGTCTCGATCTCCTCCCAGCCTGCTCCGTCCGGGTCCTCGACAATCACCTTCGCCAGATTCCCGCCGCTCGTGTATTCGTAGCGCACCCGACGCACATCAACCCCTTCAACCTGGTAAAGAATGCTCCGCAGCAACCCAGTGGTAAACGTGTAGTCGTACTTCACCTCCTTGGTGCCATCCTTCAACTCCACGTAGTCTATTCCGTCCGTGTCGTAGAATACTTTCGCAGCGCTCCCGTAGGGGTTGCGGACCTCTTCGAGCCGACCCGTCGTCAGATCGAATTTCTTGCTGCCTCCCTCCGGATCGGTCAACAGGTAGTGGTCCACCTTCTTTTCCAAGACACTGCGCACAAAGTAGCGTGGCGTGTAATCACTACCAACTAACTCATAATACTCCATCTGCCGCGGACCGGCCGCATAGATCACATCACCGTTGCCCTGGATCGAAAGACCCGCCATGTCGTGCGGCATCCAGTTCTTCCCATACTCCGTATAACTCGTGCCATTCCCGCGACTGTTGTATTTCAAGGCCGCTCCCAGATCCATGCCCAGCGCATTGGACGACAGCGGGCTGCTACTAGCCGTCGCAGTGCCACTCGAAGGATCCGTCGATTGGGAAGTCCCTTCGGATTCGTCACCATCACTCGCCTTCTCTCCCCCGGCTTCGTCATAACAATCACAACAACAATCACATTCAGTGATCAGAGTTGTCAGGTCTGGGGGCGGCCAGCACGAAGTACTCGATGAACTGTCACTGCTCGATGAACTGTCACTGCTCGTTGAACTGTCACTGCTCGTTGAACTCTCACTGCTCGTGCTGGAGACATCAGCACTGGAACTCATTGATGATGAGGACATAATTAATGATAAGTTTACGATGTGACCGAAAGCGCCCGAAAGACCCATCTCACAATGCGCCTCAAGATGCTTCAACCACTAACTGACAATCGAAACGATCCTGCGTTCATTGTCCACTCATTTCTATCGTCATTTCAGCTCGTCCTTAGTTTTTCAACCTCACTGTTCCACACAGAAGCATGTGCAGTGATCGGCTTCCAATCCCCGAGCATCGTATCTACCTATTGCAGGGCGCACCCAGAATCGGGAGCTCTATTAAAAACGAGATTATCAATTACTGCAGGATTGAGTACTCCGCCCACCCACAGTGACGAACGCTCAGGAGCAGCTTACCCCTTTATCTCCATCCCTTCCATCTGCTCTCGTATCACGGCCGCACCTTGCTTGCCTGTCCAATTCATGATCGCGGGATCGTCCCGATCACCATCCAGGCGCAATCGATTGAATCTTTGGGGCAACTCCAACACTTCGGAGGAGTTCGAATAAAGCGCATAGTTCAGCGAATCCTGTACGCCACTGAAATCG
This sequence comes from Roseibacillus sp., assembly GCA_046581525.1. GTDB lineage: Bacteria > Verrucomicrobiota > Verrucomicrobiia > Verrucomicrobiales > Akkermansiaceae > Roseibacillus_B. The sequence continues at coordinate 7,699 of JAYGGC010000240.1, forward strand.
AGACCTTCATCCCGACTCACCTTCAACCATTGCTCGGCCTGTTCGGAGCTCGGCATGCCTCCAACAACAGCGGCGTTGAAAAACGCGCCCCCGTCGAAATACCGCTTGTACCGTCCTGTGAGATGGGAGTCCCTCGCCAGCAACAGCCGCGATTCTATGTGACAGCTCAGCGCCGACAGTGAATCCCTGACCTCACAACAAGGACTGACGATCAGCACTTTATCCACACCGCAGCCCACAAGTGCCGCCGGTGTGATCCGGCGAGGGTGTCGGTCTTCGGAGGCGATCTCAAAGACCTCTCCTCTTGATTCACACCACTTCCGCTTATCCGGGCCCATTCCGGCATCTGCGAACAGGATCGGAAGGCTGTTTCGACAGGAAAACTGGGTATACCACCATTCAAGCATCCACTCCGAGCTTTGAGTAACCGGCACAACGACTTTGACATCTCCCCCGGAGATGTGCTCTTCCACCTTCCCCGTTACCTCGACGGGCACGATTACTGGCGGCAGGAGCGTCACCCCCATGCGTGTCGCGGGCTTGGGCGGTTTGGGGTTGTTTCTCTTCCTCGCCTCCTGCTTCGCCCTCGCTTTTCTGTCGTAGAGTCCTTCGGTCCGCTCAAGCTTCGGATCTTCAGGCATCCCTCGTGTGCAGTAGCCCACCGCCTCCTCAAACTCCACGAAAGGGAATGCTTTCAGCGAAGACTCAGCGTTGCAGTTATAGATCTCAAGTCCATGCTCAGCGAAGTGCGGCTTTAGCTGCTCAAACCAGTTGGCTAGAAGCGCGTAAGTTCGATTGTTTCCAGTAATTGAGCTTCCCGTCCGGTCCTGTTCGAAGTGGTATTTGCTGTCTTGGCTCATCATCAAATCCACTCCTAGGAGGTAAATCCGCCGCACTCCCATGAAGAAGAGTATCCGGATAGCTGCGAGCATCACGGTGCGCCCTCCGCCCCACTGCTTGTGATTGCCCCAATTCACAGTGTCCTCAAACAGATACTGAGTTGCCTGGAAATGCTCATTACGCCGATAGAAAACGACGTTTGGGCAATCGCCGACCTTTAGATCCGACTCCTCCCATGCCTCATTATCGAAGATTTTTTTCTCCGAATGGCACATCGGCACGAACTTCTCAATTTTGGGATCCAACCACACTGACTTGACAAAGTGGGAAGGATTGTCGACCGAGATCCAAAGATCAGGGCGATGGAGCTTCACCGCATTATTCATCGCCATGCTCAAACAACCGGGTCGCGATAACATAGCGTGGTCGAGGTTTGCAAAACTCGGCCCGCCACCAATCAGGAATGCGGAGCGGCCCCGAAACCGGTCACCCAGGTGCAGATTGTGGCCGTCGCGCGTAAAGAGCAAAGGAGGGGTTTGAATATACATGCCTACGTCAAAGCCTTCATGGCGCTCCCGGGCGTGCCGGAGCCTCTGCTGATCAGAGTCTTGTCTGCCGGCACCGCCAGCAGGACGATGAATCTTGTCCCCTGCTTCCTCCCCATGATCTGTTTCATAGCCCGGCATTGTCGGCCAATAGCACAAACATCAATTCGCTCAACCCTTAATGCTCTGGAGTCAACCCCTTATTGACGGGCAACTCCTTCGCTCTTGCTTGATCTGCGCCAACCTCTGTGTCGGAGCACTGATCGAAGCCGTCCGCGATCGCACCAAAACCGTCGATCTCAAGCAGGTCAATGCGGTCCTGCTCCAACCCCACTGGCGCCATAATCAAGATGGCGAACCGGCCCAACCCATCATCACCACCAACCAGAAGCCAGTGCGCTCCCAACCAAAGAGATCGTGACTTTTGGTGAAACGCAAGTCGGCTCTGCTGGGAAGCAACCGGCCGAGGGATAGCCAAAACCGAAGGCGACTGATGTCGTGCTACCAGAGCGTGTCCGGACCGCAACGTGCCGGACACGCTCTCTGGCCTCTGGCGTCAACACACCAACATCAAACACAAACATCAAGAGCCTTTGGCCATGCCCGAAAAAAAATCCATGTCCGGCTCCAGCCTCAGCATCACTTCGCTCGCCGTGGACCCCGTGGAACAATACTACGACCTCAATTTGGTAATTTCGCCCAAATCCTACGGCCTCAATTTGGAAATCCAAGTCGATGTCAAATCGGTGCGCAACAAGTCGAAAGGCAGCATAACTCCGCATCGGACCAGCCGATGCTGCGGCCCTCCGGGCCCTTATATGCCTTTCGCCTTGATCTCCGCCTCCCGCCGCAGCGGAGGTCTGGAGCGTTCGTTCCGAACGAATGATTCATTGAATCCTTTCCACCCAAACCCCACAATCAACCCCGCCAGCCGTCACCAGTTTTAACGATCTGAGGGACATCCCCGCGCAAAACCTTCTACTACCTACTGACTCGACCGATCCTGCCGAAAAGCGGATTGGGCAAAGCGCTGCGTTACGGCCTTGGGCAGTGGCCCGCGATGGAAACCTACTTGGAAGATGGGCGAGTGGAGATCGGAGATCGACAACAATCATACCGAAAACGACATCCGTCCCCCGTCCCAGCGCAGTGGGCAAGAAAAACTGGCTCTTCGTCGGCAGTCCCGAAGCGGGCAAACGCGGCGCGGTGCTCTACACCCTGCTTATCAGCGCGCGCAATCACGGGGTGGATCCCCAGGCATACTTGCGAGAGGTGATCGAAGCCTTGCCCCACGCCAAAGCGAACGAGATCGACCATCTGCTTCCGGCGAACTGGGCCGCGACTCACCGTAAAAAGTTCCCAGCCGTGCTCGCCAAACGCGCTGCCTGACAAGCGCCCAATCCACAGCCGTCGAGATAAATCAGATGGTGGTCGCTCAGGGGCTTACGCCCTGACCGGAGGGCGCTGAGCAAGATCCCGATTCCGGGCTCGCGCAATCCAAAATGATGAACTAACAGAACTCTAAGCACACCGACTGTCTACCAAATCGGGGCAATCTCAGAGTCTTGTCTGCCGGCACCGCCAGCAGGACGATGAATCTTGCCCCCTGCTTCCTCCCCATGATCTGTTTCATAGCCCGGCATTGTCGGCCAATAGCACAAACATCAATTTGCTCAACCCTTAATGCTCTGGAGGCAACCCCTTATTGACCGGTAGTACCTTCGCTCCTTGCTTGATCTGCGCCATCCATGCTCTTCGACAAACTCTCATCTCATCCATGTGCTAATTTGATGAACAACAAGATCACGCTGCCCCTTCACACGAAAGAGCACAATATCATGACCAATCGAAGAAGCTATCTTAGGTGGTCGATTTCCGGTTACTACCTTGAACCTCGACTCTCCGTCTCTCTGCACTTGAATCACAGTCGGATGGAATACTTCGCCGTGCCTGGCGACAATCTTCTTGATCTCGTCCAATTCCCGCCTTGAAACGGAGCCCAAAATCTTCACCCCATCGATGTCATTTCGCTCCAACTTCCTTTTCTTGTGTTCCTCTACCTGTTCAATCGGCTCACGGACACTCTCTTTCCTAACACTCCCAATTACAATTGGATGATGATTGCAGCTCAAACTCAGTAAGGTGGGACAGAAAAATCCGACCATGACAACCAATATCATCGGCACCGACCGGCCTCTGAGACTATTTGAGCATTTCTCGACGCCACTCATCTTTCTCTTCCTCTGTGATAGGTTCTTCTCCGCCATGTTGAGGAGGCGAATACCTGTTAGCATACGGATTCTGCCGCTCTGTGTCATCAACATTAGAGTGATTTTCCTGGTTGAGGTAAGAAACTCCCACATCCCGCCACTTTTTAGCGAGCTCTCTGGCCGCTTTCCTACACTTGGTTTTTGTCGGATGCTCCGTTGAAGGCTCTCGCTCAAGAGGTCTGACAACCTTCTCAAGAATTTGAAAATTCCGGCTCATAATATGCCGACGTTCATGGTTGATAGTGGGCCCACGATCAGAGTGAATAGTATTCTCCCACATCCTCATTCTAAATGTGACATGACATCCACTGATACGGCAAATGCCATTCTTGCAGTGGCATCCGCATTCAATCCAAAAGAAGACTGGCTTGACCCAAGCAACCCAAGTGGCTTTCACTCCCTCCTTGATTTCGACAGGCAATGGATCGATAGCAAATGGGTCTGTGTATGTGTACCCCGTAGGCACTAGTCCGAGTTCATCGGTTTTCCCGAGAGGATTGTTCTCGGTAAACTTGTAGAGGTTGTGTCCTCCTCGTTCCCCAATAGGATCTCTTGAGATCCACCTCCCGGTGGTGTCGTTGTAGAAACGGTATCCGTAGTTGTAGTAGCCGGTTTCAGCGTCTCGGAACTCTCCATGGAAGAGCCACTTCCAGTCCTCGGGCGTCGAGTCCGTCGTATAGTCTTCGTTGAGGAAGGTGGTCTCTCCAAAGGGGCTGTATTCGAATCGTTGCTTGACGTCGCCGTTCTCATCGCAGATCGCCACGGGATCCATGGCGTCATAGAGGACGTAGCGCTCCTCGTCCAAATTGCCTGTATCGTCGCGTAGCCGTTTCACCAGATCCCAACGATCACCGAGCCCCCAGAGGTAGCGGCGATCAGGCGATGATGTGGCGTTTAGGTCGAGATATTCCTCCACAGTCCGCCATTGATTGTTGTAGTAGTAGTGGATGGTGTTGCTGTCCTTCTTCGATGTCGTGCGCCTCGTAAGCCCATCGTAGGCGTTGGTCTGCAGCACGGTGTTGTCATCCTTCACCTCTACCAGCCTGTTCCACGCGTCCCACTTCAGGTCATACTGATTGTCCCACTCACCCGGAGCGATGTCGGCGGTCTGGTTGCCCACCTCGTCGTAGGCCGGCTGCACCACTCCGCTCGGCCCGCTTACCGAGCAGATCTCGTTGGCGCGGTTGTGGGTTCGGATCTGGTTGACGTCCTCAGAGGGGGTCTCCGGTCCATCGTAGTCGTAGTTCTGCCAGTTGCCTGTCTCGTCGTAACACCAATCCTCGTCGCGTTGTTTGTTGTCGATTCCGGTGTATGGATTGCCCGTCGTGCCGGTCAGGTTGCCCTGCTGGCGCTCGATCACCTGGTAGAGACCGTCATACCAGTAGAAGTTGTCATGCTTGTCTGTAAACGCCGGTTGAAAACCGTGGCGGGAAGGGGTCGGGATAATGCCGGTACGCATCTAAGAAAGGATGCGTGTATATGGACATGGAGCAATGGACGCGGGTGCGCCGCAAAGTACTGATTGAGGAGTGCAGCAAGCGCTCGGTAATGAAGGAAGAGGGTCTGCACTGGGAGACCCTGCAGAAGATGCTGTCGCACTCCCGGCCGCCGGGCTACCGGCGTGTGAAGAAGCGGGAACGCAAGATCGACCCGTTCGCGGAGTGGATACAGGGCGTTCTGGACGCGGACCGGGAGGTTCCGCGCAAGCAGCGCCACACGGCGAAGCGGATCTTCGTGCGCCTGCGGGCGGAACGCGGTTACGAGGGCGGCTACACGGCGGTGAAGGAACTGGTGGCGGAGCTCAAGGCGGTGAAGCGGGAGGTATTCGTGCCGTTGATCCACCGTCCCGGGGAGGCGCAGGTGGACTTCGGGCACGCTCTGGTCAACGTGGGCGGGGTGTTGAAGAAGCGGCCCTTCTTCGTGATGAGCCTGCCCTACAGCGACGGGTTCTTCGTGCAGGTCTTCGAACGCGAGAACACCGAGAGCTTCTGGGAGGGACATGTGCGAGCCTTCAAGTTCTTTGGAGCGGTGCCCGGGCGCATCAGCTACGATAACTCTCGCATCGCGGTGGCCCGGATGTTGGGAGGCCGGGAGCGGAAGCTGACGGACGGCTTTCTGCAGTTGCAGAGCCACTACCTGTTCGAAGAGCACTTCTGCCGGCCGGCGCGGGGCAACGAGAAGGGCGTGGTGGAAGGGATCGTGCGTTACAGCCGCGCAAACTTCCTGGTTCCGGTTCCACAGGTGCGCGCTCTGGAGGAGCTCAACGCGCGCTTGGAGGAGTCGTGCCGGGCGGACTTGCAGCGACGGCTGCGAGGGAAGCACGGGAGCAAGGCGCAGCTGCTGGACGAAGAGCTGCCGATGATGCGACAGTTGCCGCTGGCGGAGTTCGAGGCGAGCCGGGTCGTGGCGACCCGCGCGAGTAACCTGTCACTGGTTCGTTTCGACAGCAACGATTACTCGGTGCCGGTGCGCTGTGCCCACCGCGAAGTGGTGGTAAAGGGCGATTGCGAACGGGTGCGCATCTACCGCGGGGATGAGGAGGTGGCCGATCATCGGCGCATCTGGGACAAGCAGCTGGTCTGTTTCGATCCGCTGCACTACCTGGTGCTGTTGGAGCGCAAGCCCGGGGCGCTGGACTTCGCCCGCCCCCTGGAAGGCTGGGAGCTTCCGGAACGCTTCGCGGTTCTGCGCCAGCGCCTGGAAGCCGAGCACAGCAGCGAGGGGACCCGGGAGTACATCAAGGTGCTTCGCCTACTGGAGAACCGTAGTGTGAAGCGGGTGGAGCAGGCGGTGGGACGCGCTTTGGAGATGGGTTGCGCGCGCTACGAACTCATCTCCCAGCATCTCTACGGCGAGGGCCAGGAGGCGGTAGTGTTCCAACTTGATGGACGCGAGCACCTCAAGGTCGTGAACGTGGGATGCACCGATCCCGGCGACTACGCGGCCTTGCTGGGCGAAGAGAATGGAAGGGAGGAAGTGGCATGAGCACAGACAGCAACCGACTCCTTCTCAAACACCACCTCGAGAAGCTGCGCCTTCCGACCATTCGCCGGGAGTGGGAGAGTGTCGCGGCGAGTTGCGCGAAGGACCGGCGCGACTACGGCGACTTCCTGCTGGGGTTGACCGAACGCGAACTCATCGAGCGGGAACAACGCGCCGCGCAGCGCCGGATCAAGAGCGCGAAGTTCCCGGTGCTCAAGACCCTGGAAGGCTTCGACTTCGGCGCGCAGTCCTCGATCAACGAGACCCTCGTGCGCCAGCTCGTCAGCGGCGAGTATCTCGACGCGCGGGAGAACGTGTTGTTGATCGGTAACTCGGGCACCGGCAAGACCCACCTGGCCAGCGCGCTGGGCTTCGCGGCCTGCACGCAAGGAAAGCGGGTGCGCTTCTGGAGCGCGACCGCCCTGGTCACTCACATGCTCGAGATGCGGGAACAGCGCGACTTGAAGCGCTTCTTCGCGCAGGTGGAAAAGCACGACCTGATCGTGCTCGATGAACTCGGCTACGTGCCCTTCTCGAAGACCGGGGCGGAGCTGCTCTTCGAAGTCGTGAGCAGGGCCTACGAGCGGCTGAGTTTGGTCGTGACGACCAACCTGCCCTTCGAGCAGTGGACCGAGGTGATGGGCAGCGAGCGGCTGACCGGAGCCCTGCTCGATCGCCTCACCCACCGGGTCCACATCATCGAAGCCAACGGCGAGAGCTACCGCCTCCAGGACGCTCGCAAGCGTCGCAAAAAGCACAAAGGGGGCTGAGCGCCCCGCAGGCCGAAGGCCTCGTCGCCCTACGGGCTCCTCACCCTCCGGTCTGCGGGATCCGGCCTCAAAACCCCACAATTGACTCACTCTGAACCACAAACTAAAACAACCAACAGCGTATCGGAATTAATCCGGCGCCCGTACCGGAACTACTCCGGCGCTTACACACTGGATAAGTTCTGCTCGAGTTTGGTGAACACCTCGACATGGATCGACTTGATCATGCTCTCCGGTAGCGCCTGACGCGCCGTGACATAGCTTCCAGTATCGGAGCTCGGAACACGCTGCTTGCGCCCTCGCATCCACTCCTGGACTTGGGCCACAGCGAAGGCGCATGAGCCGTCCTCCGAAAGGACCTGCGAAAGAAATGCCCAGAAGGTCACTTCCTGGGGATAGACACGTGTGCGTTTGTTCGAGGCGAGCTGGCTGACGAATTCCGGGGGGATTTCCTCGGCCAGCTGGCTGCTGAGCCCGCCGGGACATTGCTCACGTAATTCCCGTCGCTCAGCCTGTAAGATATCTTGCTTTTTCTTCTTCGCGGAACCAAACAGGAGCGTGGAGAACCCGGTGAGGAATGGTATTTTTGTTAGCATGAAAACGCCTTTTCATACATCGGGTTCTCCGCATTTGTTTCCTTCGAAATCCGACCAATTGATCAGAGAAAATTTGATCTCAGAGCACCGACAGGTTCCCTTAAACCAGCGCCATTCTGCCTAGATCGGGTCTCCACAAGATCTGTCAGGTGATCTGCGATCAAATCGCCGAGCCCGCAATATTTACCAACAAGCCGAACTGCAACGGAAATCTCGTTGCGCAATGCCAGGTCCAAAGAGTAAGCAGAACCAAAGATGCCAGACTCTATCCGTTCCACGAGGGCGCCAGAATTCTTGTCTCTTGCATCGAATCCGAGTGCCCAGAGACGTACGATTCAGGCGTCGAAGATGTGCGACGTGTTTACGTGACTCGCTCTTGGCACAATTGGCTCGCTTCGTGGTCGAAGAAGCCAAGTATCGAACCTTGGATTGGAGGAAACGTAGTAGATGCGTGGTCGTCCAGGGCTTCTCAAGTTTTGAAAGCGAATGGGTTGTATTTCGACGCAATTCTGAGTAAGGGAGTCCAATCCGTGAATAATGCGATTTTTAGAGGGATCGTCGTGGGGCAGACGGAGGTCGATTCCGAAGTCACTCCGGGATTCGGAGGCGGTTCTAGTTTTCTAGGTGGCAACCCACTTCACCGCTTTGAGTCCCCTCCAGACAATCCAATATGGCATCGCTGGCACGACGCAGAGATAAACTGTACGGCCACGAGAGAGCTAAATAAGCTCTTCGGGTTGGACTTTGATCATGGCATTCACGCAAGTTGCCTACATTGAACTTGGGGAGCTTGGGGGAACCAAGAACGCGGGAGCGAGACCAAATTTTGATCTCAACAAAACCAGCTCTCCTCTCTCCTCCAGATGTTTTGACTTATGGTGCTCATTTTTACTCCGTCGTCGAAATACTTGGCTCGAAATGGCCAGACTTACATCGAGTGAAACAGTCCAAAGGCCCCGTCAATTCGGTGAGGCTTCAATTCTTCACCCTTCAGCGCGCGCCCCGATATGCTCTCACTTTATGTATCGATTCATCCTTCACCTGAACCTGCGAAGTTGCACGTTTCTCAGCTTCCGCACACGGCGCTCACACGCTGCCCTGCTCTCACTTCTGTCACGCTTAGCAAGAACTCCTGGTTGAGACATTCGTCACTAAGTCGGCTGTGGGAGCTCTCCACAAATGGGTTCTGACACTGACTGCCGGGTTCGATGTAGATCGTGACGATCCCCGCCTATTCGAGCCAGGGCGATGAACTCTGGCGGTAGCACACGGATTTTTTCGCACTTCCGATTTCAACCGTACTAATTGGTTCGTTGTTTTGGCTTCTCTTGGTTGGGGTGATTCATTTTTTCCGCGAGGCGGTCGGCTTTGACGAGAATGGGAATTCATGCTCGTCGGAGTCGAAGACGACCGTCGGCCTCCAGCCTTAAGCCACTCGCGCAAGGGCCACACCGAGGCGATGCCGCGGCAGGACACCGAGAGCTTCGTGCGCGGGATCGAGAACGCCTTCCGGCACTTTGGCGGAGTGCCGCAATTGCTGGTTCTGGACAACTTCAAGGCGGGCGTGTTGAAGCCGGACTACTACGACCCGGAACTCAACCACTCAACCACTCAACCCGAAGTTCGCGGCGTTTTGCGAACACTACGAGGTCACGGCGTCGCCCACCCGTCCGCACCCCCCGGAGCACAAGGGCAAGGTCGAGAGCAACATCCTCTACGTCAAAGAAAGCGCCGTGAAGGGCAAGGAGTTCGCGACGCTGGGCGAACTCAGCGTGCACCTGCGTGAGTGGGAGCGCCGCGTGGCGGCCGCATCCACATGACGGTCCGGCTCTACCAGCAGCCCTCCATGAAAGAGTTCGCGCATTACCTCTGCGCCTCCAAATGATATCCCAGTGTCTTGTCGCGGAAATGGTTCAAGTGGATTTGTCGGCCAGCACAGATCTGCCTCGATCCTCTCAACCTTTTCCTGAACTGGATGTCGCTTCTTGCTTTCTGCGACTGACGGAAAAGATGGTTGTCTCGGCTCGTCCCCCACTCCACATATGTACCCTTGCATAGCCTCTCGATCGTCTCATAGTGAGCGATCTGCATGCCCCCCGTCGCTACGCCCCGATCCCGAAAAGGACCCTTTGGCAACTCATTTGCCCTCTCAAATGCATTCTCGATATAGAGCTCCGAAGTTTGCTCTACAAGGGCATTGGCCGCCTCAATCTCAGTGTGCGCCACAGCTCGGGTGAAATTACACCGACCGTCCATTATCTCCTTGCTGAGCGAGACCGACAGTTCCGCAAACGTATCGACACTATAGACCCGATCCGCATCAGCGAAGTAGATCCAGTCCTTTGAAGATTCCGCAATCTGGCGATTTCTTACATACCCTCGCCTCGCAACATCGTCCTGATTTTCATATAGTTGGTGCCGAATCAAGAGACCGTGTCCCCGAAATTCCTCGATCACCTCTTCAGTTGTCGGCTTCCCGTTCTCACGCAGAGAGGCAATGTTGACGACGATCTCTGCCACCCTCCCCTCCTGCTGGCAGATACTCGACAATTGCCAGCAGAGCCTCCTCTGAAAACTGTGGCAAAATACACAAAAGTCGATGACCATCCGAAATCCTACAAATCGGCATTCAGAGCGTCAATTCTGCATTATTAGCCGAAATATGCCCATTGTATCTGAAGAAATACGCACCACACCACAGAGCAACACTCTGCGGGATTTCATGACGACGAACTTCATCTTCTGCCTCCCTCGACCTAAATTTGCGTGCCCAACTCCAGTAATGTCAAAGGACTGTCAAAGGACTGTCAAGCGTTCACTAGCTTCATTGCGTTCAGCAGATCGGAGTGGCTGGAGCTCGTCCGCTATTGCCTGGAGCGGCCAGCGAGGCGGACCACGGCTGCATCAGAACCTCAGATCTCTACCTCCCGGGCCTTCGCAAGGGCCTCCTCCTGTCCGAGTCCGAGGTAGCGGTGGGTGGCCATCAGAGATCTCTGGCCGAGCAGGATTCGAGCAATCTCCGGATCCCGCGTCTGCCGATAGACCGCAGCAGGTTTCGTCCGACGCAGACTGTGGGTGCTGTAGTCCTCTGCTGGTAATCCGAGAAGACCAGCCCACTTCTTGACCTGGCGCCGGTATTGCCGTCCGCGGAGGGGAGTGTCCGGCGTGCTGCCGGGGAAGACGAAGCCTTCTGTCCCTTCTTCCGCCGCCAGATTCTCAAGAGCCACCCGAGTCTTGGCGCTCAGCTCGAACGTGACGTTCTCCCCGGTCTTCTGCTGCCGGATCGTGACGCGGCCCTTTACCGAGCCCGAGGCGTCCAGGATCCGATCCCATTGGAGCGCCAGGACATCACAACATCGCAGGGCGCTGTCGAAGGCGACCGAGGCGAGTGCCAGGTCACGGCATCTACCTGCTGCCCGCAGGAGATCCTTCAGCCGGCGCGCCTCTTCGATGGTGAAGGGCTTCTTCTGGCCCACTGCTCTTCCTGCGTTCCATGGACGCCGTCCCGACATCTTACTGCTCAAGGACCGCGCAACCTCATGAGTCATGGGAAACACTATCATTAACTGAATCAATGTATAGGAACTAACTATTGATTGTGCTGATGGTCACTCCGGCCTGATTTACTCAGGATCCGCCGTAAACCCAATATCGCGTAGCCCAAAGGCATCCTTGCCGTGCCCTGAGGTCCAAGAATGGCCCGGAAATGGCCCGCTCACTCATTTTGCATTTCCCGCGCTGAGATCAGAATCTCTTGTAACTCTCTCATTTAGAGAGTGGTGGGCAGGGAAGGATTCGAACCTTCGAAGACGTAAGTCAGCAGATTTACAGGCACCAAGCTCACACCGACCAATAACATCCCTCCCTTCCCGGAGACAGCGCCTGCTGATCAAGACAAGTTTTGGAGCTGTGCCAATTGCGTCAAGGAGAGGGACGAGGCAAACAATCCACTTCCGGCTTAGAATCTTCGGAATCTCTCGCTTTTGCGCACTGTTTGCGCACCACCAAAACCCTCAACTGTCAGAACCTCCTCTTAACTCGTTGACCATCAACGGGCCAATGGTCGGATTTGAACCGACGACCTGATCATTACGAATGGGGGCAGATTGAAAAAATGAAAATTTCGGGGAAGCTGCACAACCTCAGTCGAAATCGCGGAAAACTCGCTGAGTGCTGCGTTGCGGGAATTGGCTACAATTGCGGCTACAGTGGCCATTCTCCCGAAAAAGCGAAATCCCCCACCCCGTTAAGGGTGAGGGACTTAAAGCTGGCTCCTGCGGTAGGATTCGAACCTACGACCTAGTGGTTAACAGCCACCCGCTCTACCGCTGAGCTACGCAGGATCCTGAAAAAGGGGCCGGAAGATGGGCGGGAGGGCACGTTGGGGCAAGAAAATATTCCCGGTTCCGAGCTTACTTGCGACCGTAGCGCTCCTTGAATTGGCGAAGAAGTTCGTCGACCTTGTCCTGATCATCGGAGTCCCCGCTGCCCACGGGAGCCGGGGCCGGGGTGGCGGTTGGGCTGGGGCTGGCGGAGACGCTGGCAGGCGGCTCCGAGGGAGGGCTTCCGATCGTGGAGAAGGGCGAAGAGTCGGCGGGCTCGAAGGGCGTGCCCTCGGCCGGCGACTGGGTCGTGGCTGCGGGAGAGCTCTCGAAGCTAGGTGCTTCGCCTGGTTCGAAGGGCGAACGTTGGTCTGTTGGAGCGGTGATCGCCTTCTTGGGCGGTAACTCCGTACGCTGGGAGAGTCCGGCGGGCCCGCCTTTCGCGAAGGGCGACGAGGAGGAGTCGGTGGGAGTCAGGGCCACGGGCTTGAACGGAGTGTCCACGGGCTCGTCTTGGGGAGCCTCCGAGGCCGCTTCCTTGGCGGAGGCGGGTTCCGCGAAGGGGGTGGAGCCACTTTCCGCGTTTGCGGTTTCTGCATTTGCGGGCTTGGGAGCGTCACCAGCTACCGCTGCGGAGTCTTCATCGGTTGTCGTGGTCTCGGCCGGGTCGCTGAAGGAGGGGCCCGCCGTGGGCTCGAGAGCTCCCCCTCCGACCTGCGGGCCAAAGGACTTGGAATCCCCCGATGGTTCACTCAGCGGATTGATGGCGGTGAACGCACTCTCTGGCGGTTGTGAACCAGCATCAGCGCCCTGACTGGGCGGTTCGCCGGTCGCTTGGAAGGCCGAGTTGGCTGCCGGAGCGAAAGGACTATCGTCCGGGCTTCTGGAAATGGGATTGAAAGGTGGCTCTTCGAGGGCGGGGACTGGAGATTCGCTCGGAGGAGCCCCTGCGGAGAATGGCACGCCCGGCTCCGCTGGTGGCGCACCTGGCGTGAATGCAGAAGGTGTCGTGCTTTCTTCCGCAGGCTCAAGGAGAGGCTTAAGATTTTCCGTATCGGGCGTGACTTCCTCAGCAGGCTGGATCGGTGCAAAGATGGAGGAAACGTCTCCGAGGTTCATTTCCGAGCCCGCAGTCCCCCGACCGAAGGCCGAGAATGGCGAGGCTGGCTGCGCCGCTTCGGGTTCTTCCGCTGGAGCGGAGCTTTGGGTTGGATCGGCAGGTGGCGTGACTGGTTCCGGCGACACGGCCTTGAACTCGCTGGCAAGATCCTCGGAATCCTGGCGCAGGCGCTCCGGGTTGAGGGCGGCGGGCGCGTTGCTTGCCGGTGGAGCTAAATCGGCGGGGGGCGCTTCGAGTGGAGTCAGCGACGGGGGAGGAGGATCGCCGGCGGCAAAGGGCGAGCTTGGCACGAGTGGAGGCGGGGGGCTGAAGTCTCCCAACACAGGGCTGAACACCGGCGGCGGGGCAAGGTCGGGCCTCTCCTCGAGGTTTTCCAGATCCGGCGAGGTATAAACAAAGGTATCGGGGTCATCGGATATTGAAGATTCCTCGGAGCTCTCTTCCGCAGGAGCATCGTGGACCGGATCCAACTCAGGGGAGTCCGGGCTCTCGTTGTCGGCGGGAGACTCTCCCTTCGTGACCACGGTGTCTTCCTTCTGCTCTGCTTGCGAATCGTCCGTGCTGGGGGCGGCGAGATCCTCCTCCTGGTCGTGAGCGGGAGGGTCCTCGGTCTTGAAGGGATTGATTTCCTTGCTCCCTGCCGGGAAGATACTCTCGCTCTCCGTGCCGCTCTTGGCAGCAAAGGGGCTCTCCTCCGGCTCGGCGGCCAGGGCCCCTGCCGCGAACGGGCTCGCCTCGGCCGGAGCGGATTCCAGAGCCGGGGTTTCCGGTTCTGGCTCGCCACTCTCCGTCTCATCCTCAACGGACTCGCCAGGCGGGGTGGAAGCGCTTGCCAGTTCGGCGCTCTCCACTCTCTCCTCGAGTTTGGGCGCAAATGGATCGACAGAGTCCTCTTCGAGTTTCGGAGCGAAGGGGCTCGTATCTTGCGAATCGGACTCATCGTGCTCGAACTTCCCTTCCTCCTTGGATGCTTCGGTCTTCAGCTCGGGCTCGGCATTCTCCTCGACCGCCTCCTCTTCTTCCTTGGCCGCGAAGGGATCCTCCACCGGCTTCGCCTCCGATACTTTTTCGATTGCAATGGGCTCCTGCTCCTCCTCTTCGACGGGAGTCTCCTCTTGGTTCTCGGCCGTCGCATCGATGTCCATATCGGCTGCAACAGTAACCTCCTTCTCGTCCTCCTTTTCTCCCGGGTCCAGGTCGTCCAAATCCGGAAGATCGGCCATGACATCCTCTTCCTCGTCCGCCGCATCTTCTCCTTCGACGGATTCAACCACTGCCAGGGAAGGTGCCGGGTCCAGCAACTCCCACGCATCGGAAGCGGCCTTGAGGACTTGGCGGGCATAGAGGTCACCACTCCCCCACTCCATGTTCTCAAGCACTTCGTCGGCTCGTTCACCAGCGCGCGCACACACCAATTCTCGTGCCTCCTCTTCCGTGAGGGGACTCAGCACCACATCGTATTCGGTCAAACGGTCCGCCAGGCCGCCGGGCAACAGGGGCGCGAAGGCGGACTCCCAGATGTCGTTGTTGACGCTGAGCAGGACAAGGGTGCCGGGACAGCACTGCGAGAGATTTGTTAGAAACGATGCGAGAGCGAGGGCGTCCGGGGGATGGGTCGACAAGCCCTCGGTGTCATCCACGATCAAAACGAAACTGGTGATCGTTCCGAACAGGGCGAGGAGTCCGTGGAGGCGCTCTGCCGCCGCCGAATCGGACTGGTTTTGCAAGTCCCCGCGGAAGACCGTCTCGAAGAGGAGACGTGCACGCTCGACGTTGTCAGGCGCGGTCGTCGAGAAGCGGAACAACAACTCCACCCAGTAGGATGATTCGCGCAAACTGGCTCCACTGATGCGGGCCAACTCCGCCGCGAGACGCGGTCCAAGGATTTCAAAATTCGACTTGGTCCAATGTGCCGTCACCGCGCGATCGTGATGAAAATCAAAGGTCTCGGTCGGTTGCTCCCGCAAGGCCACCAGCGCTCCTTCACGATCCTGACAGGGCACCTCCCCCGACGACACCAGGGGCTCGAGACCAAGGGCCAGCAACTTGCGGGCAAGGAGGTCGAGCTTGGTCAGAGTGGTCGAGTCCGGAATCACCTGGCAGAGAGCCTGGAGGACATATTCGAGCACATGGGCGGCATCGGTGGTGCGTCCACCGACCAAGCTGACGCGCACGAAGTGGTGGCTCTCTTCAAACTCACCTGCCAATCGTTGGAGCACCGAGGTCTTTCCGAATCCGGCCCGGGGCGCGCGGAGCAAGACGACCCTGCCGTCCCCTCCCTCGCCCACATCCAACAGCCGCTTTAGTTTCTCAAAGGCATGATGATTGATTTCATCAACAGTGTGCTTGTGCTCCCGACCGAATACTTCGAACCGAGAACTGAACGGATCAGCTGAACTCATGACAAGGCGGAGAATAGGGAATTACTTCCGAAATCTTAGATAGTTTAGAGACTCCGACAAGTCAGAAAGACGTGAACAACTTCCCCTCCAAATGTGAACAACTCGGGGGGAGCTCCGGCCCGCACTTGGGACTGCGGTTACTCCCGAGGTGCACTCGATGTGGGAGCACCACTCAGTTGCTCAAGGAAGGAATCGTTGAGGGCATCGATGGTCCCCCCGAGCGTGATATTGATCCAGCAGTAGCCCAACTCGCGCACCTTGAAGGCGGGGTAGCGGAGCTCGGTTTGAGAGCGCAGGATGAGGACCTCCGGGATACCGACGCGGAGGTTTCCGCTCAGCGCCTTGGACTCCTCCGCGAGGTGGATCGAACCCATCACTTTCAGATACGACTTTGCATCGAATACGAAGCTCTCGATGCTCATGCCGTCGCGATCCCTCCTGAAGACTCCCTCGATGGTCCCCTCGGTAGGATGACCGTAGGAGATCTTCTTGAGGATGGAGGCCAAGCCGCTGAGAAACCTGAATCCCTCCAGGGTGCCTGCACTTCCCGTAAACTGCATCTTCAACTTGCTCGCGTCGGCGAACCGGGGATCGCTAGACACCGTCCCGGCGGGAACCTCAACCGTCCCACCAATCAAACGGCCCAATCCATCATTGGGGCCGAGCAACTCTGCGAGGGGAAACTTCTTCAAGGTGACGTCAAAATGGGCGGGACTCCCTGCCCCGATGGTTTTGACCCCTTTGAAGATCGCCTCGCCCTCTCCGGAATGGGTGAAGAGCGATACCAACTTGAGCCTGCCTTCATGCAATTCGGCCAAGCCGCTGTCCACTTTCAATTCGTTCCAGTCTCCGACCTTGAGATAGCCGCCGTGGATCACCAAGCGCACGCCCCCTTCGTCCCGGGGACGCAAGGAGATCTCCGATCCCTTAAATTGCAGCACTGGATTCGCGACATCCTCACCGAAAATCAGGTCAAAGTTCGAGCAGCGATAACTGCGGTGATCCAGCGGGAATTCGCCTTCGGTGACGGTGGGTGTGATCGTTCCGTCCGGCGGCCCAAGAACGAGAGTCCCGGTCGCCGCCAGAACCTCTGTCCCCTTCCACCGGGATCCGTAGAAACTCGACACCTTCAGATCCGCTTCGAGCTGGTTGACCTTGAGCGTCTTTGCAATGCCGCCTCTCGGCCAAGCGAACTGCACGGACTTCGCCTTCGCCTTCAGGGGAGTTACGGAGAGATCACTGATGCCCACCTTGGCTCCCGTGGCGTTCAACATCCGCTGCTTCAAGTTTTCCCGGTAACCCTTGCTGTTGAACTTGGCCATCAGGACCAACGTGATGGCGGCAAGGGCCACCAGGAGCACCACCACCGCAACCAATCCGTAGAGCCCATAACGCCTCTTGCGACCGACCTGCCTCGCCGAGGCCGGTTGCTTGCTTCGCCGCCTGTGCCGGCGTATGCGCATCACTTGTGATCCGTCCGGACGTGTCCTCAATTCCGATTCCTCACTGCGGCGCTTTTCGCGCTCGCCCTCCTTCAACTTCTCCATCATTTCATCGACGGAGTAGCTACGCTGCTCGGAGTCCTTTGACATGTGTTTGCGGAGACGGCTTGGTGAAACTTACCGCGAATTAACGGGTTCTCCAGCGGGATCTTGCAGCCGAACAGTCACGAGGATGATATAGGCTTGGCGCACGGAGGTGTCGGACTCCGACCTGAAGAGCCGTCCAATGAAGGGAAGGCTGCCCAGAAGGGGCACCCGGTCTTCCACCTTGATGCGAGATTCCTTCAACAGCCCGCCCAGGACAACGGTTTCCCCATCAACGATGCTCAGGGTGGTGTTGCCTCGAATCGTGCTGATCACCGGCATCAAGATGTTGTTCTCCGTGATGATCCCAAAGTTGCCCCCGGTGAGAACTCCCCCGAAGGCTCCAAAGGAGGCCGAGCTGTTGCCTCCCGTGATGGGCGTGCCATAGTCGATGAACCCGTCAAAATCGCGAATCTCCGGTATGATGGAGACCTCGATCACCTTTCCATTCTGACCGACCTGGGCAAGCACCTCCATGCTGCAGCCAAGGTTGGTTGTCTCGAAGGCCGTGGGGTGCGCGGGCGTGATCGGCGTGGTCGCCCGGTTCTGGCCGGCCTGGCCGGTGGCTAGATCGACAAAGGTGCCGCCGCCCACCGCATTGGGAATCTCGGGCGGTTCGTATTCGGTGGGATAGATAAACTCATTAACGGACTCGATGGTTGCGGTCTGCCCCGAACGCGTGATCACAGTCTTCTTGGTGACCAGGTCGATTCCGGTGTGCTGGTGGACGCCCCGCATGAGAGCGGCGACGACCTGGTTGTCGATCAGCCCGAAGGCGGTGATGCTTCCCGGTGCTCGCAGAAAGACATCGTCCGCTGGCGAGCGATTGATCGCGGCATCGATCGAGTTGGTTTCGGTGGCGAGGTTTCCGCTGCGAAGGCCTGAGGTGATCGGCCGCAGGGTGCTCGCTGCGATGGGGGTCCCGTTACCCACCGTTCCGCCGCCCAGAAAAAGCTCGTTGGTCAGCCTGGGTGCGCCCAACAACCAATCAAACCCGAGCTCCTCCAACCGGATCTGGGTCGAACGAATGATGCGGGCTTCGACCGTGATCATGATGGGCTCGGCATCCACGATTGCTTCCACGATCACTTCCACCAGGGCCATCTGGGTTCGGGTGTTCCTGACCGAAAGCACACTGGTGGACGGGGCGAAGTTGGCGCTGGCTCCTGGCGGAAAGGCGACGCCCTGCTTGCGCAGGTATTCCTGGGCAGTCAGGCGCGGGACCAGTCCCCGCTCGGGCGTATCATCACCAAAGGGATCCGCTTCATCACCATCCGTCCCGAGGGATTCGCGGCTGAGAAAATCGGGGGGCACCCTGAATTGGCGGGAAACCAGATCGTCTCCCACCGCGCCGGCTGGGCGGATCACCACGGCGTAGTCATCCACTCGTGCGGTCGTGCCCGTGGCTTCCGTGATCAGTTCGAGGAGCTTCTCGAGCGGGATATTGCGCAGCTTGAGATTAAAACGGAATTGCTCGATCCGGCGAGTGCGCTCCGGATCGCCGGTGCCCAACTCCACGATGAATGCGACACCCTTGCGGTTCTGCACGAGTTCGAAGTCATCCAGGTTGATCGATTGCTGGCGGAGGTAATCGACTGCCTCGAGCAGTCCAACCTGATCAAGATCGACCACCGGAACAATGATGGAGGCCAACTTTTCCGAGGCGGAAGCTCCGCCCCCCGGCAGAGTCCTGCGCACAAGCCCAAGTCTGCTGTCGAAAACCAGGACCGGCTTGGGAACAGCGCTCTCCCAGGCGGCGGACGTTTCGGCCAGGAGGGCTGCCCGTATCTCATCGCGGGCGGTCGTGAAGTATTGGCGTTTGTGACCTTGGGCGGTCTCCATTCCCCGGCGCGCCGCGGTATTATAGGGATCGATGCGCAGGACCTCCTCGAACATCATGATGGAGCGATCGAACTGAGCTAATTCAGTGAACCCCTGGGCTTCGTAGAGCAAGCGGCGCACCTGATCGACATGACGCACGTGCTCGGGAGTGAGTGCAGGATTGAAGCGAATCGGATCGTGAATCTGTTCGCGCATCTGGTGGGCGGGCGCGTAATTGGGCGCCACGCTGGCAGCCAGCACGGACTCGAGGAGGCTATCGGCCTTTTGGACCTCGCCGTTCTTGGCGAGTTGGCGGGCCCGCTCGACCGCCGCCTGGGCAAGTCGCTCGGCCACTGCCACCCGCAATTCCCCGGTTTTCATTCCGCCGGGCAGAAGATCGTGTGCCTTGGTGTAATTCTCCACCGCCTTGGCGTAGTTGGCGAGGCGATAGGCCTTGTCACCATCGATGATCGCCTGCTGTGCCTGGCGGGTGTTCTCTGCACGGCGCCGGATCTCGCGCTCAATGATGCTGGAAGGATCGGCGACTGCCGGGAGAGCAAGGGCCGAAATGCCAGCTACAATGAGTAGAGCACGGCTCAACGGGGCAACAAATCCACGGACCAACTGCCATTGGGATAGAGGGACGAAGGCGATGAGTAGGGTTCTAACCAAGAGCGCACCCCCCCGTCAGCACAAAAATCCTGCAACTGTGAGGGAAAAATACCCCTTTCAGCGTCAGCTCGCTACCCCCGAAAGGGTAAATTCAGCTGCCGGAAGCGTGGATGCCGGCGCCGGCGAAAGAAGCTCCTTCGCAAGCTCCGCACCCTTCTTTTCAGGAGATTCAGCCGCACGCTGAGATACCATTTCCTAACCCGCCATGCAAATGCGTTCATGCGAACACCGTAGGGAACTGGGCCCTCCTGTCAAGCGAGCCTCCGAACAATCTCAACGAAATCAGTCCTTGGGCGCCTTCACGACCCGATCAACGCCGTGCCTGGTGATGATATTCCCCTTGGCTCCCCGCCCCTTCACCGCGATTTCCCCGAACTGGAAGAGCCGGCTCACGTTGCGGAGTCGCAGGGCGGGCTTGAGATGAACGATGACGGTGTTTTCGGAGCTCTCCTCCTCCGAATCATGCACTGCAAAATAGAAGACCCGGGGTCCGGCCGTGCCCTTGCCCAGCTCGTAGATCTTGTCCCGAGTCACGCCGCCCACCCGGAAGCGCTTCGCGAGCACCGCTCCGTCCCGCCCATCGCGGTAGATCATCGAGTAAATCTTGTCCTCCTCCTTGCGGAAGACCGCCACGTGGACCGGACGCTTCCCGACGAAGGCTTTGTCCGAGACCTTGATCACTCGCATCTTGGCGTCCTGGGAAATCGCAATCACGTCGTCGAGGCGCGAGCACTTCTCGATCGACCGCTCCTTCTTCAACGCCCACCCCGCAAATCCGTTTTTCTCATCCACGTAGAGCGTCTCGGTGGTAGCGACCACCTGGGTGCGATCCACTCGTTCAAACTCGGCCACTTCGGTGAGGGGCTCCCTGCCCTTGCCATACTTCTTCTTCAGGTTCTCGTAGTACCTGACAGCGTAGCGGGTCAGGTTCTTGAGGTCCTTCCGGGTTGCCTCGATGGCATCCTCGAAACCCCTGATCTCCTCGTCCGCGCGGAAGCTGTCATACTTGGAGATCCGCTTGATCTTGATTTCGGTCAGTCGAACGATGTCCTCCTGCGTGATCTCCCGCTTGAACACCTTCTTGTAGGGTGCCAGGCCCGTGTCGATCGCTTTGATCACGGCTTCCCATGTCTCGCACTCCTCGATGTCCCGGTAGATCCGTTTCTCGATGAAGATCTTTTCCAGCGAACTGAAATGCCACTTCTCCTCCAGCTCCCCGAGACGAATCTCGAGCTCCATCTTGAGGAGTTCCTTGGTCTGCAGGGCGGATCGCTTCAGGATCTCGCTGATGCCGAGGAACTGTGGTTTGCCGTCCGCGATCACGCACGAATTCGGCGAGATGCTCACCTCGCAGTCGGTGAAGGCATAGAGCGCATCGCGCGCGGTTTGCGGATTGGCTCCCGACGGGAGATGGATCAGGACGTCTGCTTCCTCAGCAGTGTTGTCCTCGATCTTCGAGATTTTGATCTTCCCCTTTTCCTGGGCGGCCACCACGGAGTCCTTCAACGAGGTTGTGGTCGTTCCGAAGGGAATCTCGGTGACTCGGAGGAGGTTTCTCTTCTCCACTTCGATGCGCGCGCGCACCCGGATCCGGCCACCCCGCAATCCATCGTTGTACTCACTGGCATCCATGATGCCGCCGGTCGGAAAGTCCGGGTAGATCTCGAACTTCTTCTTCCGCAGGACCGCGATGCAGGCGTCGATCAGTTCGATGAAATTATGAGGCAGGATCTTGCAGGCCAATCCCACCGCAATCCCCTCCGAGCCCTGGGCCAGGACCAGGGGGAACTTCATGGGCAGGCACACCGGTTCCTGGTTGCGCTCGTCATAACTGGGGGTCCATTCGGTGGTCTTGGGATTGAAGGCTACCTCGAGCGCAAACTTCGTGAGGCGGGCCTCGATGTAGCGACCGGCAGCGGCAGGGTCGCCGGTCAGGACGTTGCCCCAGTTTCCCTGGGTATCGATGAGCAGGTTCTTCTGCCCCATCCCCACCAGGGCATCCTTGATGGAGGTATCGCCGTGGGGATGATACTTCATGGTATCCCCCACAATGTTGGCCACCTTGTGGTAGCGACCGTCATCCATGCGGCGCATGGAGTGCAGGATTCGCCGCTGCACGGGTTTCAAACCGTCCCCGAGATGAGGGACCGCTCGTTCCAGGATCACATAACTCGCGTATTCCAGGAAATAGTCTGAGTACATCGCCCCCAGACTGCCGTGCTCCTTAGCCTCACTCATCGTCGCCGCGCCGGGCGAAAGTTAAGAATTCCGAATCAGCCACGCAAGCGCCGAACGGACTTTCGGCCTTCTTTTGAACGGTTTTTCACGAGCGGGCTCTCCAGACGAACGTGGCATTTTAGTGTTTGGCAGGCCATAACTTCTTGAAATGGAGGGTTATAACAAATGATTAGCCCATTCGGATGTCCAAATTGCCCTGATTTTATAAAAACCCGGATATTTTCGTTACGGTTGGAGTGTAACAATGGCAAACCCCTACCCCATGCTCACCTGCCTTAAGGGCCTCCTCCTGCCACTCAGACCCCTTGGGACGCAGCGCCACCAGGCGTCGCCCGGGTCTGCGGAATAGCGGGCTCGTCGGGGGCAGAACTCCCCGACGACCTCTCATGTTGAAGCGATTGCGCTCACTCATGACCTGGTCAGCGTAGAGCAGAACGGCCGGTCGCATATTGCAACCGGCCGCGGAAATTGTAACCGGTCCGCCCTCAACCGGCGTTTGAATAGAGCAGGAGGCCCAGGAGCGCGGTGACCATGTAGAGCAAGGCGATCACCCGGGAAAACCAGATGCGCTCCGCCATCTTGGCGAACAGGCAAGCGAGACCCACTGAGAACGGGATGCCCACCAGCACCCATGGAATAACGGCAACCGTATTAATGGCGCAAACGCCCAACGCGACAAAGATTGCGCTCCCCCAGATGAGCCAGGTCGAGAAACGGTCCATCGGCTTGTAGGGAGACCCCGCCAAGCGGTCCCGCCCCCTCGTGATCCCCAGGGTGTTCCCGAAGGAAGGGGTCGAAGGAAACCGTCGAAGTCCAACATTTGCTCTCGAGAGGTCATTCATGATGGAACCAGGATACCCCGGTCCTCTCTCCCGCCTACTGCAAGCGGGGCGCTCCTTTGTAATCCCGAGTGCCTACTCTGCCCGGTCGGGTTCGTCCCGGAGATTGTTGATGATGAACCCCTGCCGGTCGGGCGTGTTCTTGCCCATGTAGAAGGCGAGCATCTCACCCAGGCCCTTCCCCTCTTCCATGAGAACAGGCTCGAGCCGCATTTCGGAACCGATCATGAACTTGAACTCATGCGCCGAGATCTCCCCCAGCCCCTTGAAGCGGGTGACTTCTGAACTCTTCCCGAGTTTCGCGAGCGCGGTCGCCTTCTCCTGCTCGTCGAAGCAATATTCCGTCTGCTTCTTGGTGCGCACGCGGAAGAGCGGAGTCTGCAGGATGTAGAGATGCCCCTCGCGAATGAGCTCCGGGAAGAACTGAAGAAAGAAGGTGAGGAGCAACAGGCGGATGTGCATCCCGTCCACGTCGGCATCGGTCGCGATCACCACCCGGTTGTAGCGCAGATCCTCGATGTGCTGCTCGATGCCCAGCGCTGCCTGGAGAAGGGCGAACTCCTCGTTCTCATAGACCACCTTGCGGCTCAGCCCGTAGGAATTGAGAGGCTTGCCGCGCAAGGAAAAGACCGCCTGCGTCTCGACGTCACGGCATGCGGTGATCGATCCACTTGCGCTGTCCCCCTCCGTGATGAACACCGTCGTCTTCGCGCGTTTCTTGTGCTTCGTGTTCCAGTGGGCCCGGCAGTCCCGCAGCTTCTTGTTGTGGAGCTTGGCTTGCTTCGCGCGATCGCGAGCCATCTTTTTCACGCCCTTCAGCTCCTTGCGCTCGCGCTCCGCGGCGAGGATGCGTTTCTGGATGGCCTCCGCGGTCTGGGGATGCTTGTGAAGGTAGTTGTCGAGTTCCTCGCGAAGGAAGTTGCCCACGTAGGTCCGGATCGTATCGCCTCCCGGCGCCATCGCAGCGCTCCCCAGCTTGGTCTTGGTCTGGCTCTCAAAGACGGGCTCTTCGATCCGCAGCGAGATCGCCGCCTCGAGCCCCGAGCGAATGTCGGCGGGGTCATACTGCTTCTTGTAAAACTCCCGCAGCACTTTCACGATCGCCTCGCGAAAGGCCCCGAGGTGAGTGCCGCCCTGGGTGGTGTGCTGTCCATTCACGAAGGAGTAGTATTCCTCCCCGCTCGATGGCGTGTGCACGAACGCGACGTCGATATCATCGCCCGACAAACTCACCGGTTCGTAAAGCGGGGCATCGTCCATCTCCTCCCTCAGGAGATCGAGCAAGCCGTCCTTCGATTTGAACTTCTGCTTATTGAAGACGAGGGTGAGGCCCGGATTGAGATACGCATAGTAGCGGCACATGCGCTCAACGATCGCTTCCTTGAAGGAGGTCTTGGCCGGAAAGATCTCACGATCAATCTCAAAGGCCAGCCGGGTGCCGGGCTTGACCTTGGCGGCTGCATGCGGCCGCTTCATTTCCTCGATCACTTCCCCGCGACTGAACTCGATGGCCTTGGTCTTGCCATCCCGCCACGCCTGGATCTCGAAGAATTCGCTCAGGGCATTGACCGCCTTGATGCCGATTCCGTTCAGCCCGACCGATTTCTTGAAGGCCTCGGTGTCGTACTTCGCCCCGGTGTTGATCTTGGCGGCGCAGTCCATCAACTTGCCAAGCGGAATGCCCCGGCCAAAGTCGCGAACTTCCACCCTTCCTTCCTCATCGATCTCGATGCGGACCTCGCGTCCGTAGCCCATCACGAATTCGTCCACCGCATTGTCGATGACCTCCTTGAGGAGCAGGTAGATCCCATCGTCCTGCACGGCCCCGTCCCCCAGTTTGCCGATATACATGCCGGGGCGCATGCGGATGTGCTCCCTCCAATCGAGGCTCTTGATATCGGCTTCAGTGTAGCTCGCGGACATGGCTGGGATTTCTTAATCTTTCTTAACGATTGCCTCCGCGTCAAGCGCTTGTGAAGGAAGAAACGGCGACACCCCGGAGGATGCCGCCGTCTCTGGATTACCTGCGGGAAAGCGTATTGCCTCTAGGGCCGGCTGAGGCGGTAGTATTGCTCCGCCTCGAATGGGATGAATGAATCGTTGAAGACGAACTGGAACACCCCGGGCGAAACTTCGGTCCCGTCCGCGGTGGTGAAGGTCAGAATCGAAAACCACGAGTCGAAATCCCCGAGGTCGATACTCACGTCGAAGGAGTAGACCAGGACCGGCTGCAGGCCGCTCACCCTGATGGTGACACCGTTGGTCGCAAAGTTGATGCCAATGGACCTGAACGTCCCGGGAGCGATGCTGCCACTGAAATCTGTTCCATCGACCTGGGTGCCCGGCGTGAACAAGGCCCCACCCGCACCTGTTGCGCCAGAGTGCGCGACGAAGGCGCCGGTAAGATCCGGATCACGGGTCATCGATTCGTCGAGCACGGAGCCATCGTAGTCATATCTCAACAGTTCAGAGCCTCCCCCTGGAGGAGTGAGGGTCACCGAGTCACCCGAGTTATTCAGACCGAGCGCCCCCGAACTGGCAGTCTGCACCACCGAACCGCCAAAGGTACCATTGGGCGCTCCGCCACCAAAGATCACGATGGCCTGTCCATCTGCCACCACCGAGCCGGGAGGAAAGACATGCCGCTGCCCGAAACCGTCATACAATTCATAGCCACTCAAGTCGAAGGGGGCACCCGAGACATTGATGAGCTCCACGAATTCGTCCCGGGTCGTGCTCGGGGTGCCATCCCGATTGGGATCACTCCCAGGGGGCGGATCGGAGAGGACTTCATTGAAGACGAACGCATCGAACACACCATCTCCGTCATCGAGGACATCGAAGCTCGCGAGGCCGGTGGCATGGCCGGATGCAATGGCCGAGATCGTGACGGTTTGGGTGCCATCCGGAGCCACGTCGTCGATCGCGTTGATCGTGAAAACCACCGAGGACTGCCCTGCGGGAATCGTGGCCAGGTCCGGGGGGGTGAGATCGGTCTCCGCTTCACTGGCATCATCGATTCGAACCACAACATCAAGTTGATCGGTCAGGTCCCCCGTGCGCGTGATCGTGGCGGTGAGCGACCCGCCATTCTCGTTCATGTTCGGGCCACTGAGGGTGATGGAGAGATCTCCGTCTGCGAGACAGAAGAGCGATCCATCGGCCAGGGTCCCGGGAGAGAAGACCGCCCCGCCCCCCGTGCTCGCCACGGTGTGCCCGACAAAGCTTCCCGTGAGATCGGGATCGCGAGTCAGGGACTCGTTGTTTCCGCCCTCCGCGCCATAGGCAAATTCGGCCACGGCGGTGCCCGAGGCAGTGAAGATGGTCACCGTGTCACCCACATTGTTCAGGCCTAGCGTGCCGGTCAGGGCAACTCGATAAAGGGAGGAACCACCGAGCGCATCAGTGAGTCCTCCTCCGAAAACGACGATCGCGCAACCATCGGGAAGAATGGTGCCGGCGAAGAAGATGTGTCGCGGAGCGACCCCAAACTGCGGAGAACTGCCGTCGTGAATCTCCCATCCACCAAGATCGAGATCAGCCCCGCTGACATTGACGATCTCCACGAACTCATCCTCTAAGCTGTTCGTGCTCCCGTCGTTGTTGGCGTCCCCCACGGGGTCGGCCAGCACCTCATTGATCACGATGGGCGAAACGTCGCCATCATCTGTCACGCTGAGTTCCGCGGATCCGGAAGTGAATCCAGCCGCACTCGCCATGATGGTGACGATCTGCGTGCCATCCGCGAACGGATCGTCAACCGCATCAATGATCATGGTGAAAGTCTCGCTGGCCTGTCCGGCCGGGATCTGCTGGTTCGCGACCGGGACAACCGCTTCGGACTCGTCGCTGGAACTCACCGTGATGTCGAGCGCCACTGCCGTGCTTCCGGTCCGGGTGACCGTGACATCGACCAATGCGGTTCCGCCGTCCTCTGCAATGGAGTTTGTGCTCAGCGCGACGGTTAGTTCGTCGGTCGCGGTGGAAGCAAAGTTGCTGAGATGCCAGGGATCGCTCGGATCGGCACCGTCGACCTCCGCATTGCTCTTCTCTCCCCATACCGCCGGAAAATCGAGGACCGTGGATCCGAGGGTGGTGTTGAATCCAATGGCGTTGCTGAGCCGGTAGAAGCTCTTGTTCGCTCCTTCATTTCCAGACTCGGTGAACGAAATGGCATCGGCGATTGCTGCGGTATCACCAACATTGCCGAGAGCGGTGTCATAGAGCACCATGCTGTCGTTTCCGTTGAAATTGATGACGCCCGATGAAAGATCAGGCACTGCGTAAGCTGGCACGGCCGCGGAAGCATGTGCGATCAGAAGGAAGCCGTTTGCCGGAATTGAGAGGGCGTCCAAATCCTGAGTGAAGCCAGGGGACGCGCCGTCGAACTTCCAATTTTCCGCAGTCGCATTGAAGAAACGGGTAAGCCGATAGCCAGCAAGGCTTACCGCGGTGGAGCCCGTATTGCTCAGTTCGATCCACTTGTTGTAGCTGCTGCCCTCGTAGTACTGCGAGATGAGAACGTCTGCGGGAGCGGAGGCGGAAGTACACAGGAGAGCAGCGAGGAGGGCGGCGCGGGAATTCATGGCAAGAGGGCTAAAAAGCGTTGAGCAATGCCCAATTAGAGGCCGTCGCAACCCCGAGTCAAGCAGGGGCACTCCGCACCTCGGCTGAAACCCCGGGGTGGCCTGCCGGAGGCTACGCGTTTTCAGCTCTCACCGCTTCCCACCTTCCCAAGTCTACCCCCAGGCAGGGTCCCCTACCACCTGGGCAACCAAGCTTGCCCTCAAGGCACAAAAAAAGGGACGCTGAAGCGTCCCTTCCATCCCATCGTTGTTGTTCTTGGTTCTTACCAATCTGCGTTGTAGCCGCGCGTATCCACGTGAGTGAACCCGCTGTAACGACCAATGCCACCACGGAATTTACCTTCCTGGCGGATGCTGCGTGCCACGCGTGCGACCGCGTAGGTCGAAGCGTAGAACTTGAGGTCGAGGGCGTAGTTCCGCTTGTGGAACGAGTTAGGCTTCGCGCCCGGGCACCGTGCATTGTAGGACGGGCTGCGGAACGCAGAGGTAACGTCTTTTATCGAGGTCCCCAATCGCACCGAGATCTCATCGGCGACGCGCAGGGTTTGGCTCATGTTACGCCAAGCATCACGGGGAGGTAGCACATTCCAGATGCTTCCTTTCCGCTTGGCGTGTGACGCGATCACGTCCTGCACCGCGATATGCTTCAAGCGAAGGCTTGTAAGATAGCGGGCGTAGGCGTGCAGGTCGACCCCTTGGCGACGCACCCACTCGCTGGGCAACTTGCTGGTATCAAGGTTGCTTTTGCCGCTCAGAAGCGACAGCGCTTGGGTTGGACTGGTCGCAGCAAAGAGTCCACTCGCGGTCAAAAGCGAGGCACTCAGGAACGACCGGCGACCGGTCGGCAGGGCTAGGGGGGCAGGCAGGGAATTGCCATTCAGGCGGAATGACTGACAGGACATCACGGCTACTTTCCCAGAAATTGGGAGTGATGACCAGCTTAAATTAGTTAATGCCGCCCTCGTCCGCATTATTTTTTAATTCCTTCGCCTTTGGCGGAGCTTAATCTGAGTTAGAGATTAAATATTGTTGGAAGAACAAGGGATTTCGGCAGAGTATTTTGCATAACTTTATAAAAGAATCGTCAAGATATTTACGATTTTCATAATAGCTTTGCCCTTTCAATAATCGGAGTTTTGCCGTGTTCGGACAATTATTCTCAATTCAAAATCGTGCGCTTCTTGCCAGCGCGCCCCTCCTCCAGTCTCTTCTCCCGCTAAATGGAAGACCACTCTGCCCGGCCGCGCGTTCGAAATTTGCTGCTCGCGGGAGCGCATCTCCTCCTGACCTTGGGAGTGCTCGCCCTCCCGGCCCACCTTCGGCCGCTCTGGCCCGCGCTGGTGGCCCTAGTCATGGTTTTCGCGACCCGCTCGGCCGCCCTCTCCCTCGGAACCGCCTGCCTGGCCGCCCTCATCCTGCTCGGCGTGCATCATGGCGAAGTGCTGCAGCAGTGGTTCGCTCCGGAGGGAGGACTCCTCAACACTCTGAACAGCCCCTGGCACCGCGGCGCCCTCATCTTCACCCTCCTCCTCGGATCCTTCGCGGCTGTGGTCGAGCGAAGCGGTGGACTCCTTCCCCTTCTGCGCGCCGAGGGAGAGGTGAATGACCGGACGCGCAAGCGGTTCCTCACCAGCGTCTTCGGGCTGGGACTGGTCTGCTTTTTCGACGGACTCGCCAACGCCCTCATGATTGGCCGTGTCGCCCGACCGGTCGCGGATCGGCTGCGCATCCCGCGGGCCTTCCTCGCATACCTGGTGGACACCACCAGTTCGGCAGTCGCCTGCCTGGCCTTCCTCTCCACCTGGATCGTCACCCAGCTCAGCTACATCGCGAGCTACAGTCCGATTGATCAGCCCGCCTACCTCCAGTTCCTCGCCTCCATTCCCAACAATTTCTACTGTCTCTTTGCGCTCCTCCTCGCCTTCCTCGCGATCCGCCGACAGTGGCTGATCGGCCCGATGCGCACTCGTCAGCCGGTTGCTCTTGAAGAGGAAGACGCCCCGCTCCCAGCCGGCCACGGACAACTTCGTCGCGCGCTGGTGCCCCTGCTCATTCTCTTGCTCTCCATTCCGCTCGCGATCTTCGTCTTGTATGCCCCGGCGGAACCTCCTGAAAACTTTTCGCTGCGGATTCAAGGCGCCCTCAATGCCTCCACCGTTCCGACGGCCTTCGTGGTGGGGAGTGCCCTCGCCCTGCTGACCGCGCTTGCGTATTTCCCACGGGATCGTTTCGCGGAAGCACCCCGCGCCGCCCTCCTTGGTGCGCGGCAATTGGTTCCCGCCCTGCTCATTCTCCTGCTGGCCTGGATCCTGGGCAGCCTCTTTCGTGAACTGGGCACTGCCAAGGTGCTGAGCGACACCTTGGGCGATCGCCTGCCCCTCGCCTGGTTTCCCGCGGGGGTCTTCCTGCTGGGGTGCGTGATCTCCTTTGTCTCCGGCACCTCCTGGGGAACGATGGGGATCCTCATGCCGCTGGTCCTACCCACTGCCGGAGCAATGGCACTGAGCCAGGGAGCATCACCGGAGCTCCTTGCTTCCCTCGTCCCCGCGGTGATCGGGGCCGTCTTCGGTGGGGCGGTCTTCGGCGATCACTGCAGCCCCTACAGCGATACCACGATCGTGAGCGCGCTCGCCTCCGGAGTGAGCACCGCGGAGCATACCATCACCCAGCTTCCCTACGCCCTTCTCGCCGCCGCTACCGCCCTGGTGGCGGGCTACCTTCCGATCGCGTTCGGCCTGCCCGCCTGGTTCGCGCTCCTCTCAGGCAGCGGCGTCCTCGTCGCCCTAGTCCTCGTTCCCATGCGCCGCCACACCTGATTCGTCCCCGTCGATCACGACGGACCCTGGATCCCAGTTCGGAACCGGGTAGTTCATCTCCAGTCCTTGCAAGGTGTCCACCATGATGCGTGCGACGCAGAGATTGCGGTACCACTTGCGATCGGAGGGGATGACAAACCACGGCGCATGCGGCTTGCTCGTCTTCACGATGAGATCCTCGTAGGCACTCATGAACTTTCCCCACCGCTTGCGGTCCCTGAGATCGTCGGGATTGAACTTCCAGTGCTTCGACGGATTCTCAAGGCGCGCTTCCAATCGCCGCCTCTGCTCATCCTTGGAAATGTGGAGGAAGAACTTCAAAATCACGGTGCCCTCTTCCGCCAACATGCGCTCGAAATCGATGACGTGCTGATAGCGCCGCTTCCACACCTCGTCGCCAAGGATCTTCTTCACGCGCACCGCGATGATGTCCTCGTAGTGACTCCGGTTGAACACCGTGATTTCCCCGTTTCGCGGAACCTGCTGGTGGACGCGCCAGAGAAAATCGCGCGCCAATTCCCTTTCGGTCGGCTTCTTGAAGGACCTCACCTGAATTCCCTGCGGGTCGACCCGGGAAAAGACATTCCGCACACAGCCATCCTTCCCTCCGGTATCCATGGCCTGGATCACAACGAGAACTCGCCGCTTGTTTTCGGCGTAGAGCACCTTTTGCAACCCCTGCAGAGAATCCCGCAATTCGTCGAAGAGCGGCAGGTGATCATCCTTCCCGCCTTCAGGGAATAACTCCTTTTCGTTCTGGTCGATCTTGTCGAGGCGAAGCTTGGCCCCTTCCAAGACCATGTAGCGTTCAAGGGCTCCACGAACTGGCATCTCCTCCCCAGCTTGGGATCGCAGCTCCATGCTGACAAGCCTGCAAGGCTCGAGATACTCACAACGCGGCCTCGATCACCAAGTCGCGGCCATTCGCCTCTCGTTTTCCGGCCCGCAATGACTGCCCGCGAGGTCGAGGGAAGGACGCTGGAGGCTCGCGCTGCAGCTCCCTGCCCAGGACTTCTTACTCCTCCTCCGGCGGTTCTCCTTGCGGCCCCTCCCACCCCTCCGCTAAACCTGCTCACGGCTCCTCGGTGAGCCTGTTAGATCCCATGGAATCCTCCTACGCCAACGCTGGCCCCGACCTTCGCGCCACCATTCACATCGGAGCCAGTTCGGTTTCCATGCTGATTAGAGAGCCCGCGAGCGGCGATGAGCCCGGAAACCAGGTCGAGTTTCTCGAAAAGCCCCTCCCCCTCGCACGCGACATCTTCCGCCGGGGCCGCATCAGCCGGTCCACCACCGAGCACGCCGTCGAGATCCTCTTCGGGTTCGGCGAGTCGTTGCGCGAAGTGGGCGTCGATCTGGACCAGGTCGAGCGTGCGGTGGCCACCAACATCCTGGCCGAAGCTGAGAACGTGGAGGTCTTCCTCAACCGGCTCAACATCGC
This sequence comes from Roseibacillus sp., assembly GCA_046581525.1. GTDB lineage: Bacteria > Verrucomicrobiota > Verrucomicrobiia > Verrucomicrobiales > Akkermansiaceae > Roseibacillus_B. The sequence continues at coordinate 39,545 of JAYGGC010000240.1, forward strand.
CTGCGGGCTCCACCTCGAGGTGCTCGACGACGGGGAGATGACCCGCCTCATCTACCTCAAGACCCGTCGACGGCTCAAGGACATGCCCAGCATGAAGACGTGCAATACCCTGGTGGTCCACGTCGGCCCGGGAAACACGCGCATCCTCCTCTTCCGCAAGGGCCGCATCAATCGCTACACGAGCTATCGCCTGGGGGCGCACCGCACCGGCGAAGCCGTGGAAGCGAGCCACGCTGATGGCGCCGCGCTCCTGCGCCTCATCCGCGAACAGATTTCCGGCCAGATCAGCCAGATCTATTTCGACTTCGAACACGACGTCGTCGAAGACATCATTGTGATCGGATACGAGCTTCAATTGCTCACTCCCTACCTCACCAAGGGCCATAACGCCAAGACGACCCTGAAGTCACTCCAGGAGTTTGTGAGCGAGATCGCCGAGATCACGGGTGAGGAACGGGTCCAACGCTACCAGCTCGACTACCACACCGCCGATGCCGTCGTGCCTGCCCTCGAGACCAATCTCGCAATCGCCGAGATCTTCAACCTGCAGAGTCTCCGCATTCCGGACAGCGACTACGAGCGTGGCATCCTCGGCGACCTTCCGCGCTCGCCGGCGCTCGCCACCGGATTCCAGGCGGAGGTGATTCGCTCTGCCCGCATCCTCGCCCAGAAGTTCAAAGTCGACGCCAAGCACGCCGGTCATGTCGCGAAGCTCGTGAGCCGTCTCTTTGAGGAGACCGCCGAGCTCCACCAACTCACCGAACATGACGCGCTCCTGCTCGAGGTTGCGGCCATCCTCCACGAATGCGGCGGCTACGTCAGTCCCCGCGCCCACCACAAGCATTCGCAATACCTGATTCAGAACAGCGAGATCTTCGGGCTCTCCCGTCCTGATGTGCTCACCGTCTCCCTCATCGCGCGCTACCACCGCCGCTCCGGCCCCAAGACCCGCCACGCAGATTATCGGAGCCTGCCCGGTCCCGAGCGCATTCGGGTTTCCAAGATGGCTGCCATCATGCGCGTGGCCGACGCCCTCGAACGTGCGCACTCACAACGCGTTCGCGACTTCTCGGTCGAGATCACCAGGAACAAGATTCGTCTCAATCTCATCGGGGTCACCAATGCAGCGGTCGAACGCCTTGCCATGCAGAGCAAAGGGGACCTCTTCCACGACGTCTTCGGCCTCGAGGTCGTTCTCTCCGAACAGGGGTAGTCTGGTAATCGGTGCGCCGAATGCAGAATCATGATGAACTATGGCAGGAGCCCAAGTCCCGATCAGGTCGTCCGTTTGAACACTGAATACTGAATTCCGCACCCCTCTCCCAAAATGCCTTTCATCAACCGTGAACTGTCCTGGCTTGAGTTCAACCAGCGGGTGCTGGAGGAGGCCAAACGTCCCACCGTTCCCCTCCTTGAGCGCTTGAAGTTCCTCGCCATCACCGCATCGAACCTCGACGAGTTTTTCCAGGTGCGGGTGGGCGGACTTTCCGTGCTGCGCCGTTCGGGCACGCGGAAACCGGACATTGCCGGGCTCAGCCCTGCCCAGCAGATCAGCATGATCCGCAAGCGCGTGCTCGCCTTCGTGGATGATCAATACGAACTCCTCAGTCAAGACCTCCTTCCTGCTCTCCGCGCACAGGGAATCAAGATCCTGGAGCTCAACGAACTCTCGCACAGCCAGGATCTTCAGGTCTCGACCTACTTCTCCGAGCTGATCTTTCCCATCCTCACTCCGCTGGCAGTCGACACGGATGGGCCCGCCCCCTCTCTCCCCAGCCTTGTCCTCCTCATCGTCTGCCGCCTCAAGGCCAAGGACGACCACGCCAGCCGCTACGCCTTCGTTCCCATCCCCGAAAATCTGCCCCGCTTCATCGCGGTGCAGTCGAACGTGGGTGACTGCTTCGTCCGGATCGAAGACGTGGTCCGACGGCAGCTTGCCGAGCTCTTCCCCGGCGAATCCGTGAGCGCCAGCGCGCCCTTCCGCATCACCCGCAACAGCGACATCGAAGTGCAGGAAGAGGACGCCGTCGATTTGGCGGGAGAGATGGAGGACGTGCTCGCCGCCCGCCGGGTGGGCACCACCATCCGCGTGCAAATTTCCAACGGAACGCCCCGCGACCTTCTGCGACTCGTCCAGGAAGTGACCGTCTCCGGTCCGGCCGAACTTTACCGTGTGAAGGGACCGATTGCCCTCGCTGACTTCATGCAGCTGAGCCAGCTCAGCGACTATGAGGAGTTGGTGAACCCCCCCTGGCCGCCCCAACCGTCGCCGCTCATCGATCCCGGGACCCCCATGTTCGAGCTCATCAGTGCGCGCGACATCCTCCTCTTCCATCCCTACGAGTCCTTCGATCCCGTCATTCGCCTCATCGAGGAAGCGGCAGTGGATCGCAATGTCCTCGCCATCAAGCAGGTCCTCTACCGGACCGCCAGTGACTCCCGCATCATCAAGGCCCTGCTCCGTGCCGCCGAGAACGGCATACAGGTCACCGTCCTGATGGAGCTCAAGGCCCGCTTTGATGAAGCCCGCAATCTCGACCGGGCCGAACACCTCCAACGGGCCGGGGTGCAGATCGTCTACGGCGTGCGCGACCTCAAGACCCATGCCAAGGTCACCCTCGTGGCCCGCAACGAAGACGGACGCCTCAAGCGATACGTTCACCTCGGCACCGGGAACTACAATGAGACCACCGCCCAATTCTACACCGATGCTTCCTACCTCACCTGCCGTCCCGAGTTCGTTTCCGACGCATCCCTCTTTTTCAACGCGGTGACCGGGCGCTCCAAGCTCCTGCGCCTGCAGAAGATCTGCCCTGCTCCCACCCACATGAAGGCACGCATCCTCGAACTCATCGATGCCGAGGCGGGCCGTGCCAACGACGGGGAGTCCGCCTTGATCATGGCCAAGTTCAATTCGCTGCAGGATCCCGAGGTCATCGAAGCCCTCTACCGCGCCTCCCGTGCGGGCGTGGAAATCAAGCTCAACGTCCGCGGGGTTTGCTGTCTCCAAACCGGCAACAAGCGCTATTCCAGGAACATCGAGGTTCGCTCCATCGTCGACCGCTATCTCGAGCACGCCCGCCTCTTCTACTTCCACCAGGGCGGTGATCCCGAAGTCTACTTCTCCTCGGCCGACTGGATGACGCGCAACCTTGAGAAGCGCGTGGAGCTCTTGGTCCCGGTGGAAGACCCTCGCAGCAAGAAGCGGCTCATTTCGATCCTGAAGGCCGCCTTCCGCGACAACACCAACGCCTTCGAGATCCTCAAGGACGGCTCCAGCCAGCGGGTCATCCCCGCCAAGGGCCAGAAGCGCTTCCGCTTCCAGGAGCACCTCTACAAGGAAGCCACCAAGGCCGCAAAAGCGCGCCAACGCGAGCGGGCCACCACCTTCACCCCTCACCGCCCACCGGGACAATGAGGGCTGAGTATTCAGTGGACCGTAGAGAATCCGCCTTGATTCCCGCCTCAGAGTGGCGACACTCGCCCCGCCGCCCAGCGGCACCCATTCAGTCTGATTACTGTATCCTGAATACG
>JAYGGC010000257.1:0-25150 GCA_046581525.1 Roseibacillus sp.
GGGAGGGGGGAAGGGGGGGACGCACCCCCCGTCAAGTCCGTCGGGGGTCCCTGGCGGTTCGTCCGGAATGACGCCCCCCTGTAGCGGTGACCGACAGCGAGCGAGCGCCCTGTCGCCGCGCGTGGCCGCATTGTGAGGCGCGGCGGGACAGTCACCAATGATTGAGCACACCGCCCATCCCCGCGCCCCCTAAATTCATCAACTACGCCCCATCGACACATCGAAGCCGACAAGCTTGCACATGACACAGCCCTGAACTCGCCCTCCAGTTGGCAGCCCGAGCGAGAGGCCGTCGCGGAGGCACTCAGACTTGGCACTGTCGTGGCAATGACGGACCTCTACCAGCACGGCATTAGTTTCCGGTCGATGGCGTCGAACCTGTCGCTGACACCTCCCCTTCGGGGCGCAATTCTCGCACGGTATTAGACTGGGTATTAGTTCGCCTCGCCATCTCCCAAAACCCTTGAATTTAGGGCTAGGAAGACTGGTGGAGTCAAGGGGGTTCGAACCCCTGACCTTCGCATTGCGAACGCGACGCTCTACCAACTGAGCTATGACCCCGTCTTCTTCGGTGCGGCGTATTCCGCGGCCGTCAAAACAGCTCGCAAGGCTAAGTCCCCTGTGCGGGTCGATCAAGTCGCATTTCGACCAAGCTGGCGCGGGCACGATCAGGTTGAATTTTCCGCCGCACGGTTGACGCCGGCGGCTGGATTGGATTCGCTGCGAGATCATGAAACTACTGCCCGTTCTCCCGGTCCTCATCCTTGGTGCTGCCTCGCTGCCCGCCGCTGAGCTCAAGGTGGTCGAAACCGACGAGGCGATCACCATCACGCGGGACGAGATTCCGGTCCTGACCTATCACAAGGCAGAGGTGCCTCCGCCGGAAGGGGTCGATCCAATCTTCAAGCGGAGCGGCTTCATTCATCCCTTGTGTGCGCCCAATGGTGAACCGGTGACCGGGATTCATCCCAAGGATCACTATCATCACCTCGGGATCTGGCATGCGTGGGTGAAGACCAAGCATGGGAAGGACACCCCGGACTTTTGGAACCTGAAGGGGAAGACGGGGCGCGTGCGCTATGCCCAGACCATTGCCCTGATCAAAGATGCCCGCGGTCATTCCTTCGCAGGGTTCATGGTGCGGCAGGAGCACGTGGCCTACAAGGGGGCGGAGAAGAGAGAGACGGTGGTCCTTCGCGAAGTGCTCAACATCAGGGCCAAGTTCATCGGGGGTAGGAATGTGATCACCTACAATGTGACGCAGGAAAATGTGAGCAGGGAGGCCCTGGTATTGCCCGCCTATCGCTACGGTGGCTGCCTGGCCTATCGCGCGCCGCACGACTGGGACAAGACCAACAGCGACTACCTGACCTCGGAGGGCCTGGACCGCACCAACAGTCACCAATCACGCGCCAAGTGGGTGGCCATGTCCGGGCCGACCAGGAAGGGGATTGCGACCTTGACCGTTCTCATTCATCCCGAGAATCACGACTTTCCGCAACGCCTGCGGACTTGGCCGGCGAGCAGCAACAACGGGGCGATATTCTTCAACGTGGTGCCGATCCAGGAAAAGCCCTGGGAGATTGCGCCGGGCGAAAAGATTGTGATGAACTACCAGTTGGTGGTTTCCGATGGGAAGCCGGAGAAACGGATGAACGATCTGCGGTGGAAGACGTATTCCAAGCAGCCGTAAGCGCGTTCAGAAATCAGGTTTAAAGATGAACAGAGTCCTGATTCCTCTTTTGGTCACGCTGGCATCGGGCATTGGGGATCCCGCATCGGCCGCCGAGAGGCCCAACATCCTCTTCTGCATCTCCGACGACCAGTCGTGGCCGCATGCGGGAGCGTATGGATGCAGGTGGGTGAAGACGCCGGGATTTGACCGGGTGGCGCGGGAGGGAATCCTCTTCAATCGCTGCTACACGCCGAATGCGAAGTGCGCTCCCTCGCGAGCCTGCATCTTGACGGGCCGCAATTCGTGGCAGCTGGAAGAGGCCTGCAACCACTGGTGTTTTTTTCCGTCCAAGTTCAAGAGCGTGATGGAGGCGCTGGGGGAGAATGGATACGAAGTGGGATTCACCTCCAAGGGCTGGGCCCCGGGAATCGCGAAGGACGCGCAGGGCAAGGCCCGGGAGCTGACTGGGAAGCGCTACAATGCCAGGAAGCTGAAGCCGCCCACCCGCGCGATTTCGGGAGCGGACTACGCCGGGAATTTTGACGATTTCCTGGGAAAGGTGCCCGCGGGCAAACCGTGGATGTTCTGGTACGGCTGCACCGAACCGCACCGGGGCTACGAGTTTCAGTCGGGGGTGAAGAAGGGCGGCAAGAAGCTGAGCGAGGTGGAGGGCGAAGTGTTCAAGTTCTGGCCCGACAGCGAGACGGTGCGCCACGACATGCTCGACTACGCCATGGAAATCGAGCACTTCGATGATCACCTCGTGAGGATGCTGGCAACCCTTGAGAAGGGTGGGCAACTCGACAACACACTGGTGATCGTGACGGCGGACAATGGCATGCCCTTTCCGCGCATCAAGGGACAGGAATACGAGATGTCGAATCACCTTCCGCTCGCGATCAGGTGGTCGAAGGGGATCGCAAAGCCGGGCCGGCAGGTGGACGACTACGTGAACTTCATCGACTTTGCGCCCACCTTCCTGGAGGTGGCAGGGGTGAGCGAGGAGAAGTCTGCCATGCAGAGAATTACCGGGCGGAGCCTGGTGGAGATCTTCAAATCGGAGAAGGGCGGACAGGTCGTGGCGGGGCGCGATCACGTCCTGATCGGCAAGGAGCGCCACGACATCGGCCGACCCAACGATGGCGGCTATCCGATCCGCGGACTCGTGAAGGACGGCATGCTCTACCTCCGCAACTTCGAACCGGAGCGATGGCCGCAGGGGAATCCGGTCACCGGCTACCTCAACTGCGATGGCGGCCCCACCAAGACGCAGATCCTGAACTTGTCCCGGGCCGGAACCGACAAGAAATATTGGCGGAGTGCCTTTGGCAAGCGGCCGAGTGAGGAACTCTACAACGTCGCCAAGGATCCGGAGTGCGTGGTGAACCTGGCGGAGCGCGAAGACTACAGGTCGGTGGCGCGCGAAATGCAGGAGGAGCTTTTTCGTCGTCTCGTGGCGCAGGGCGATCCGCGCATGGAGGGGAAGAAGGATTACTTCGAGTCGATGCCCTATGCGGATGGACGCGGGAAGGGATTCTACGAGAAGTTCATGGCCGGAAAGAAGCCCGGGGCGGGATGGGTGAACAAGTCGGATTTTGAGGAGAAGGATCCGGAGTAGGAGAGCGATCTCAGATTTCGAGTATTGAATCTCGAATTCAGATTTCAGAGGGACCATGAGTGAAATTGAGATTCGGCATGGCGAGCCGGGGGACCATGCGAGGGGACGCACCGGAGCTACGGTCTCCGCGACGGCGAGTTCTTGGACACCTACGTGATGGCGCGGGTGAGGCCTTGACCGATTCCAGAGTGGAGCGGGCTTGCGAGGATCGCAGGCCAGCGCTAGACGGGGGCATGAGATTGCTGTTGATCGCCCTGACCATGATCGGAGTCGCACCGGCCCAGGACGCTGCCGGGGTTGCCAAGACCCTGAAGGGTCGACCCAACATTCTCCTCATTCTCACGGACGATCATCGCTGGGATGCGATGAGCTCCAAGGGGCATCCCTTTCTGAAGACCCCGAACCTGGACCGCCTGGCGGAGGAGGGAGTGGATTTCGAGAACGCCTTTGTGACGACCTCGCTGTGCTCGCCGAGCCGGGCGTCGATCATCACGGGGCTCTATGCGCACAACCACGGGGTGGTGGACAACTACCACGCGGTGGGGGACGAGCTGGTCTTCTTTCCCCAGCTCCTGCAGAAGGCGGGCTACGAGACCGGCTTCGTGGGCAAGTGGCACATGGGTGACACCGATGAGAAGCAGCGGGGATTCGATCACTGGGTGAGCTTCAAGGGCCAGGGCGTCTACTGGCCGTTCGATGAGGGACTGAAGGTGAAAGGGCGCTACGTCCCGCAGGCGAATCGCACGGGGTTCAACGTGAACGGCAAGCGCGTGCCCCAGAAGGGCTACATCACGGACGAGATTACGGACTATGCCCTGGAGTGGCTCAAGCCGCGCATCGATGCGGAACACGATGGCGTGGAGGGGCGCAAACCTTGGTTCCTCTATGTCTCCCACAAGGCGGTGCACGCGGATTTCCTGCCGCCCAATCGACACGCGTTCCACTATGAGGAGGAGCCCTTCACGCCGCCGGTGACCTGGCTGGAAAAGCCGGAGTTGTTTCGGGACGTGCCCAGGTGGGTGATGAATCAGCGCAATTCGCGGCACGGGGTGGAGTTTGCCTACTACATGAATCTCGATCTCGAGAAATACTACAAGCGTTACTGTGAAACCCTGCTCGCGGTGGACGAGAGCGTGGGCCGCCTGGTCGATGCCATGGACGGAATGGGAACGCTCGACAACACCCTCGTGCTCTATCTGGGCGACAACGGGTTTCTTTTTGGCGAACACGGGCTGATCGACAAGCGCTGTGCGTATGAGGAGTCGATGCGTATTCCCATGATTGTGCGATGGCCGAAGGGGATCAAGCAGGGTGCGGTGGTGAAGGAGCTGGTTGCCAACATCGATGTTGCGCCTGCCCTCCTGACCGCGGCCGGAGTGTCTCCTCCGGCGGCGATGGACGGCGCGGATTTTCTCCAACTCGCCCGAATGGAACCGGCAGGCGGAACGGGCCATGCACCGAGCAAGCCCGAATGGCGCAAGGAGCTCCTCTACGAATACTACTGGGAGCGCAACTACCCGCAGACTCCCACCGTGCACGCCCTGCGCGGAAAGCGCTACAAGTATGTGCGCTACCACGGAGTGTGGGATGTGAACGAACTATTCGACCTCGAAACGGATCCACTGGAGCGCAAGAACCTGATCAACGACCCGGCCTATGCCTCGGAAGTGGAGGAGATGAACAAGCGGCTCTTCGAGCAGTTGGCGGCGAGCAAGGGGATGTCCATTCCTCTCCTGGAAGACCGCGGGACGCAGTTTCATCACCGCAACATTGAGGGATCGAAGGGGGCGCCCTTTCCGACCTGGTATTATCGTCCGGCGGGGACGGATGGGAAGTAGCGCCCGCGCGGAGGAGGTGGTCCCACCCCTGGTTGGAATTGGGATGAGTGATCAGGGGGAAGGCTTCCGCACCGCCAGGACGCGGGCGCGCAGTCTCTTGGAGAGGCTCTTGGCGAAATCCTGCTTGGCCGGAAGGGCGCTGGTGGTTTCGCCGGGATCCTCATCAAGGTTGGTAAGAGCGGTCGCCACGACCTTGTCGCTGCCCTTCTCCCACCACTCGGTGTAGCGATAGTGCGCGGTCCGAATGGAGTGGCCGATGTTGCGGCCGTGGGGATAGGAGGAGTAGGCCATCGCGCGGTGGGCGGCGTTGGGGTCCTTGAGGACGGGGAGGAGGGACTTGCCCTGGAGATGTTTTGGTTTGGCGAACCCGGCGAGATCGCAGAGGGTGGGGTAGAGATCGACCAGTTCCACGAGGGCATCGGTGTTGCCCTTCGCGCTTGCCATCTTGGGATGGCGAACGATGAGCGGCACGCGGGTGTCGCACTCAAAGTTGGTGTGTTTGCACCAGCTGCTGTGGTCGCCGAGTTTCCAGCCGTGATCCGCCCAGAAGACGACGATGGTGTCGCCGGCCGCGCCGGATTCCTCGAGAGCGGCGAGAAGGATGCCCACGTTGCGATCCATGTAACTGACGCAGGCGTAGTAACCGTGAAGGAGGCGCTTGTTGAGCGCGTCGGGAAACTTCGCGGGCGATTCCCTGGCAGGAATGTCGGAGTAGGCGCGCAGTTCGCCGGCCATCCTGTTGCGTGCGAAGTCGGGGTAGCCAGGCGGAACGCCGAGGTTCTTGGGAAGCGAAAAGCTCTCGCGCTGGTAGAGGTCCCAGAACTTGGTGGGTGCGTTGAAGGGAAGGTGGGGCTTGGTGAAGCCGACCGCGAGAAAGAAGGGTTTGCCCGCCTTGCTGAGGCTTGCGATTTGCCTTGCGCCCTCCGCGGCGCGCCTGCCGTCGGAGTAGGTGTCCTCCGCTCCGTCGGCGGACTCGGTGGCGGGTCCGCGGGACTTCTTCCGCTGCCCGGGTCCGCTTCGCTTGGTGGTGCGCTGGGCCTTCAGGCTTTCTGGATTGGCGTAGCCTTTGCCGCCCACCTTGATCCATTCCGTCCAGTGTTCCGGATCGACCCCGGGCCCGCTGGTGCCGTGATAGATCTTGCCGAGCCCCACGGTGGTGTATCCGTTGGCACCGAAGTGCTGATTGACAGTGACGATCTCCTTCCAACGATTGCGCCAATTGGTGACATGATAGGTTCGCTCATCGGTATACTCTGGGTAAAGACCGGTCATGAGGGAGACCCGGCTCGCCCCGCACACCGCTTGATTGCAGTAGGCCCGGTCGAAGCGAAGACCGGAGGCCGCGAGGCGGTCGAGGTTGGGGGTGAGGGCGCGGGTTCGGTAACAGCCCAGCTCGGGTCGGAGGTCGTCCACTGCGATGAAGAGGACATTGGGGTGCTCTTCGGCCGCGGGAAGGGTGGCCCAAGGGGCACAGGTGAGGAGGAAGAGGCAAAATGTCGCGCGCATTTGGAACTAAAGAATCAAAAATGTGAATCTTGCGATGTTTTTTGGGATCGTTGTGTTTAAAGAGGGTCCCCCTTACGTGACGAAGCAAAGAAACGTTCTCCTGATGATCTCCCTGTCCGCGCTGGCAGGGGGACTGGCGAGGGCGGAAGAAGTCCGGACCGGAAGCTTTGCGGATTCGCTGGCCCGCATGTTCAGCTCGGAGGTCCGGAACGCGGATGCGCGCCTCGTGACTCTCCGCAACGAGTTGGCAGACCTGCCCTTCATGGAGTGGCCTCACCAGAGCCCCCGCCACGGATTCCGAAGTAATCCCACTCTCGTGCAGAACGAGGCCCAGTGGATCCAGATTGATCTCCTGGACATCTACCCGATCGACATGATCGCCTTTGTGGCGGCGGACGTCCGGTCGCATGGGACGCCGGAGATCGGGCACGCCTTTCCAATGCGGTTCAAGGTTGAGGTTGCCAGCGAGGCGGACATGTCGGACGCCGTGGTGATCGGGGACGAAACCCTGGCAGACTTTCCCAACCCGGGTCGCTTTCCCCTGGTCTACGATCAGCCGGGACGGGAGGCGCGCTACGTGCGTTTCACCTGTACCAAGCAATGGCCCTCGCGCGACGACAACTTCATCTGGGCTCTCGGAGAAATCATGGTGATGTCGGGCAACTACAATGTCGCCATCCACAAGACCGTCACCGCCGGCTCGGGGAGCCTCGAGCTTGCACCCAACTGGATGCTGGCGGCGGTGAATGACGGACAAAGCATGGTGGGGCTTCCGGTTGCCGCGGAAGAAAGTACCACCAATGGCTTCCGATCGGAGAACGCAAGGCACGCAGGGGCGACAAAGTGGGTGACCGTTGATCTGGGTGATGAGTATGCCCTTGACGAAGTGCGCTTGATTCCAGCCTGGCCCACGGAACTTACCGACGCGGTCGGGATGGGATATCCGCGCGGCCTGAAAGTGCTTCTCTCGAACGATCCGCAATTCAAGGTGGGCGTGGAACAGCTCAATACCTCGACGGATCTGACCCTCCCATGGAACAACCCGCATACCATTCGGGTGAGCGGAACCGGGGAGGGGAGAAAGGCGCGGGGGCGTTACCTGCGGGTGGAAACCCTGAGACTGGAAGGGCAAAATGACATCTTCTACCTGGCGCTCGCCGAGCTGCAGGCCTTCTCAGTGCACAAGAACGTCGCCCTGGGCAAACCGGTGACCGCCAGCGACGCCTATGTTGTTGAGCATGGACCCTCGCGTTGGTCGCCGGAGTTTCTCGTCGATGGATTCTCGAGCCGTTACAGGCTGACCGACTGGGCGACCTATCTGCACTCCCTGGTGAAACGGCGCACGCTGGAACGGGAGCAGGCGGCCCTCCTGCAGACCCGCGATGCCAAGGCCCGCCGGGTGGCGGACACCACCATCATGACGGGCAGCGCGATCGGGGGCATTGCGCTGCTGGCCCTCTTCACCGTCATGGTCCGCCACCGGAGCGTGCGGGAGAGCGACCGCGAGCGGCTGCGAGAGCAGATTGCGCGCGACCTCCACGACGAACTGGGCAGTAACCTGGGAAGCATTTCGCTGCTCGGCGAATTGGGGAGCCGCATGGCGGACCTGCCCGAAGAGGTGCGCAATGACTTTGCAGAAATCCATCGCACCGCGGAACGCTCGGCGGATGCCATGCGCGACATTGTGTGGCTGATCGAACCGGGCACTTCCACCCTGCGCGAACTGGTCGCCAAGATGCGCGAAGCGGCCGAGCACCTGGTGGGAGACATGGTGACCCTCAAGGTTACGCCGGAGGAAGTTCGCGATTGTGAACTACCTCTCCTGTTCCGCCGGCACGCGCTCTTTTCCTTCAAGGAGACGCTCAACAATGTGCGCCGGCACGCGAGTGCGGAGTCGGTGGAGGTGAGGATCGATTGCAGAGGAGGAGTGCTTCAGTTCACGGTGGCAGACGACGGAGTGGGATTTCACGTCGACGAGCGGCTGGGACTAGGGCACGGTTTGCAGAACCTGAAGCAGCGCGCCTTGCGATTGAAAGGACAGTGCAATATCGACAGCCGTCCGGAGGTCGGAACGACAGTGCATTTCAAGGCTCCGCTCAAGCCAAAGTTAAATGGAACCTATGGATCAAAAGACCCGAGTTTGGCTGGTTGAAGACAACGATGGCTTTCGCAATAGCGTGCAGCGGGTGGTGAATCAGCTGGACGGTATGGAATGCGACGGGACCTTCGCTTCGGCGGAGGATGCCTTTGCCGCGATGGAGGCCGAGAGTGAGGCGCCGGACGTGATTCTGCTCGACGTGCAACTTCCCGGGATCGACGGGATCACGGCGCTGGGAGGATTCCAGGAGCGTGCACCCGAGGCCAAGATTCTCATCCTGACGGTCTTTGACGATACCGACAAAATCTTCCGTGCGGTCTGTGCGGGGGCCGCGGGCTACATGTTGAAGAGCGCAGGCGTCGATGAAATCGGCGGTGCGATCCGGCAAGTGCTCGACGGTGGGGCGCCGATGACCCCCAAGGTGGCCCGCAAGGTGCTCGACGTGTTCACAAGTCTCGAAGTGGAGGGCGACCAGGAACCCTCGAATGACTACAACCTGACCGGTCGCGAGCGCGATATTTTGCGCCTGATGGCGGACGGCCTGATCAAGAAGGAGATCGCGGAGAAGCTCGAAATCAGCGTCCATACCGTGAGCACCCACTTGCGCAGCGTATATGAGAAGCTTCATGTGAATACTAATACCGGGGCGGTGGCCAAGGCTCTGCGTGAAGGAATCATCTGATCTCGGGCCTTGTAGGACAAATTATTGCTGACAACGTAGGTGCGATCTGTTCCCCCTACCTGGCACGCAGGGTGTCACACTCGGATACCCTGAACCCATTCTGCACGATGAATCACAAACATCGGGGCTTCACGCTCATTGAACTTCTTGTCGTCATCACGATCATTCTCCTCCTTGCGGCGCTGACCTTCTCGTTTGTCAAACGCGGCACGCAAGCGGCCTATGCCAGCCGTTGCATTAATAATCTGAAGAGCATCGCTAGCACTCACGTGGCGATGACCGGGGACAACAACGGAAACTTCATTCATCCCGGGCGGACCAAGATGTATGGCAGCAGGCGTGGTTGGGCGATGCACTTTACCGTCGCCGCCCATCCCGGTGTCGATGCCCAGAGTTGGGCCAAGGTCAACGACCGGGTGACCGCTCTGCAGATGCTCAACTGCCCGAGCGCCTACGCCAAGAAGAAGACCGAGATGGCCGATGTTGAAGGACACGGTCGCTGGCGGACCTATGGGATCAACACGCGCATTGGTGCTGTGGAGAATCAGTACAACGGCGGTGGCGGGAACAGTATTGGAGGCCATGTCACCGGTGCGACGCGGCCCGACCAGGTGGAGGATCCCAGCCTCCTCGTGATGGCGGCGGACACGAATTTTAGAAACCGCCAGTATCGCAATGCCTTCGGTCCCTTCAACGTGAAGAGATTTGGTCTCGGCGAACACCACTCGGATGGATTTCACGTCGCCTATCTCGATGGCCATGTCCAGCGGCACACCATGAAGACCTTTCCCTATCCCGACAACACCCTGCCCGATGGCCGGGTCATGAAGTGGAGGGGCATTCCGAGGACTGAGGAGGAGAAGTTCCTCTCCCTCACATGGAAGGGAACGATCTACAGGCGCTCGATGCCTTCCTCTCCCAACCCGTAACAGTCGGAGGGATGATCCGCTGCTTCGCCCGCTTGGCGGTTGGAGTCGGCGTGATCCAGCAGGCGGGCGGCAGGATTCTGCACGAAATGAGGGCAAGTCTCGCCGCCCATTCTCCGCAGCCTGATACTGGTGACTCCGGATCGCGGATTTCAAGTTTCCGCTTCGCAGGGTAGTCGATTCTGACCACGATGGTGTGTGATGAATCGCAGACGCTTTCTAGCCACCGGTGTCGCCGCATCCGCACCAGCGCTCTCCTTCGCACAGTTTCCGGAACGGAAGGGAGCAGCGCGCATGCACGTGGGGCTCGCGGCGTATTCCTTTCGTGATCAGTTCGCGTGGATGAAAGGGAAGGCGAGGAAGGTCGGGGGTGAGAAGATGGATATGTTTTCGTTTGTCGACTACTGCGCGGATCACGGATGTCACGGCGCTGAATTGACGAGCTACTTCTTTCCAGCCGATGCGGATGCGGCCTACTATCACAGGCTGAAGCGTCATGCCTTTCTGCGCGGTGTCGAAGTATGTGGGACCGCGATTGGAAACGACTTTTCGCGGGGCAAGTCCAAGAAGCTGGACGACGAGGTAAGCGCGGCCAAGGGGTGGCTCGACAAGGCGGTCCAGATGGGCGCTCCGCACGTGCGGTTCTTCGCGGGCACCGGGAAGGGATTTGCGGCGGGAGGTGAGCGCGTGGACGCTGCCATCACCGCCCTGAAGAGCTGTGCGAAGTACGCCGGTGAGCGGGGCGTCTTCATTGGGATCGAAAACCACGGCGGGATCACCGCAGAGTTGCTCCTGCGCTTGGTCGTGGAAGTCGACAGCCCGTGGGTGGGCATCAATCTCGATAGCGGCAACTTCATCTCGGACGACTCCTACGCCGACTTCGAACGCTGCGCTCCATTTGCCGTGAACGTGCAACTCAAGACCCACATGCGTGGCCACGTGAAAGCCGACCTTCCGCGTCTGATCGGGCTCCTCCGGGCGGCGCGCTACCAGGGCTACGTGGTGCTGGAGTACGAGAGCGGGAAGCCCGAAGAAATTCCGGGATACCTGGCAACCTTGCGTCAATTGTGTTCCCCGCAGTGAGACCAAGCCGAGGCTGGGTCGACCACTCAATCGGACGAGGGGCTCTCTCCGGGCTCTGGAATATGTGGCTCTCCGAAAGCTGAAAACCGCTCTATCCTTAGGGTATGTAAACGAAATCGCGCAGAGGGCGCATGGCTGGGGCCTAGGAGTGGCGGATCGGAGATTCTCAACTTTGACAACCTCCCCTGATGAAGTGTATTCTCATGTTGATACTCATTGGATAACCCCATGTTCCGCCCCCCCTCCCTCCCCGGACTTCTGCGTCCTCTCCTTCTCGTCTCGCTGTTCTCCCTTTCCGCCGCCGCGGAGAAAACCTCTGACCTCGGACTCCACTATCAACTCAACGGAAGTGCGATCGAAGCGCGGGGTTTGGGGGAGGGAACGCTGCGTGGTTTTCCACAGGCGCCTTTCACCGCCGGCAAGGTCGGACCCAAAGCGCTGGCCTGTTCGGCCGGTCAGTATGTGGCCCTCCCCTCCTTCTACCGCGGCAACCAGTTTTCGAAGTTGGGAGTGAGCGTGTGGATCAACACTGCGCAGGGTGCCGACCAGGTCCTGCTTTCCTATGATCGCCAGGAGTACTGGGAGCTCGGAATCAATGGTGACTTCGCGGGCGAGGGCCAAGTCAGTTTTGGAATCAACACCAATGACGGGGTGAAGAATCTCGCCTCGGCCACGCGGGTGGACGACGGACTCTGGCACAATGTGGTCGCCACCTTCAATGGAAGCACGGGAACGCTGCAGCTCTATCTCGATGGCGTGCTCGATAGCGAGTCGACTTCCCCGGCCGCGACCCGGTTCGGAAGCGGGAAGAAACGGTTCGGCTTTATTGGGGTCTCCTCCAACGCCGATGTGCTGGACGGTCCCCACGGGACGAATGCCTGGTACCTGGGTGCCCTCGATGACATTCGCGTCTATGGAGGGGCGGTCACTTCGAGCAAGGTCACGGAGATTATTGCGGAAGATCTCAGCACCGCTGCCGACGGGCTACGTGCCCTCGCCGATTCCGATGGGGATGGCATTCCGAACGATTGGGAGACCGCGAATGGATTGAACCCGAACGATCCTTCCGACGCCGATGGGAATTCGGATGGCGATCTCGGAACGAACATCCAGGAATTCCGTGCCAAGACGGATCCCCAGGTGGCCGGCGACTACACTCCGCCTCCCATCCGGCCAACCATCGAGGTCGAGCTGGTCGAGGGCAACGCCTATGAGAAAGAGGGCACGCCCGCGACCTTCCGCCTCACCCTTTCCGGAGGCACCGGTCCGGATATTCCGGTCTTCTATTCACTGGGAACCAGTTCGGATCCTGGTGAGGGAGCGAGCGATCCCTCCGACTATTTCGTGACCGACGGAAACGGAGCCGCCCTGAACGGCTTCGTCATGCTGGCAGTGGACGGCGGGACGGCTGATATCCGGATCGTGCCGATCCAGGATACCACCGCGGAGTATCCCGAAGTGGTGGAGTTCTCGATCGACTTCAGCATTGAATACGAGATGGGAGGAACGACGAGCGAGCGGTGCCTCCTCAATGACGCGACCGATACGCCGGGGAACGTGACCACCTTCAAGGCGCTCTACGGACCGGAACGCGGAGCGACCACCGGTGCAACCGGCTTCGCCACCCTCGCCCTGAACGGACCAAGGACGGAGGGAGTTTTCTACACCACCTTCAGCGGGATCAGCTCGCCGCAGAGCAACGCGCATTTTCACCATATCGCCCAATCGGCTCCCGGCGTGCCGGACTTCACGGTGGGTGGACCGGTGATCGAACAATTGCCCCTCGGATCCGACTACACCTATCTCTGGACCATCTCGGACAGCGCCGGCTTCAGCGCACAGGACCTCATTGATTCACTCTTTCGCCAGAACGGGTTGAGTATCTACTGCAATGTCCACACCCTTAACAATGGAGGTGGTGAAATCTGGGGCTTCTTTGAGGAGTTCGTGGGCTCCACCGGGATCACCCCGGAAGAAGCAGCCTTCTACGAAGCTCCTGCCGCGGCGCCGAGCCTCAGCGAGCCTGAGCTCAAACGCGAGATCTCGCGCTTCCTGCAACAGACCACCTGGGGCCCGCGCATGGCGGACATCGATGCCCTCTACAACGAGATCATCGCGAACTACGACAACGGGAACGGAACCTATGACCAGGTCGCCGCCTTCAAGGCGTGGATCGATGATCAGTACGCCCTCGATCAGACCCTCCTTCATGATCTTGTTTGGGCCAGTGACGAGTACGAGTTCCATGGCCATCGCTTCGCCCACGCTCCGGCCTCTTCAGACGATGACGGTCCGACCAGCCGCCTGAATCCGGTGAATGGACACCGCCCGGCGGGCACAAACTTCGAAGCCTCGATGTGGACGATGTTCAGCTATTCGCACGACCAGCTGCGCCAGCGAGTGGCGCTCGCCCTGAGCGAGATCTGGATCATCTCGCGGCTGGATGGCCAGATCTATACGCGGCACTACGGTGCGGCGCAATATTGGGACAACCTCGCGGATGACGCCGACGGGAGATTCCGCCCGATGATCGAGCGCATCTCAAAGAGCCCGATGATGGGTCATTACCTGAGTCACTTGAAGAATGAGAGAGCGATTCTCGACAACCGGGGCAACGTCCTCGTGGCTCCCGATGAGAACTTCGCCCGCGAAATTCAACAGCTCTTTTCGATCGGCCTTCTTCAACTCCTCAAGGATGGGCGCGTGAAGCTCAGCGGTTCGGGTCAACCGACCCAGACCTACACCAACGTCGATATCGAGAACCTCGCACGGGTCTTCACGGGCTGGAGTTTCCGGAAGTACTACAACGCTGCCGGGCGCGTCATCAACAACAACAACTTCAACCGGGGAAATGGCAACCGCTATCTTCCGCAGATTCAGTGGAAGAGCAACATGAAGAATTTCGGGGCCTTCCACGACTCGGACGCGAAGATCTTCCTCGGAACCAACATCGCGGCGGGCTTGAGCGCCGGTGCGGACATGGATGCGGCCCTCGATATCATCGCGAGCCATCCGAATGTGGGCCCCTTTATTGCGAAACTTCTCATCAAGCGCCTGACTCACTCCAACCCGAGCCCCGCCTATGTCTACCGGGTGGCCAGCGTCTGGGACGGAGGGACCAATCATCATACCGGGGCCGCCCTGGTCGATGCCAGTGGCACCCAGGGCGACTTCGAGGCAGTCATTCGCGCCATCCTCCTCGACTCGGAAGTGCGCACCCTCTCGCTCGCCAACGATCGCATCGATTTCGGCAAGGCGAAGGAGCCTGCGCTGGTTCTCACGCACGTCTTTCGCGCATTGAACGCGCAATCGAAGATTCCCCTCGAAATGCTGACGCGGCTCGCTTCGGGGCCGGACCTCACGGTCACGCCAGGCTCCGGGAACGTGATCAGCCTGCCGGTGACGGGCTTTGATTCCGCGTGGCCTCCGTCCGACTATCCCGCCAGCCAATACGATAACTTCCCGGCTGGAACCACGTTGCTGCGTATCACGCAGCGCACACCCGTTTTCGGGCAATCGCCCATGTCCGCGCCTTCCGTCTTCAATTGGTTCCTGCCGGACTACTCGCCGGGCGGGGAGGTGACCATTGCCGGGCTCACCGCCCCCGAACTTCAACTCGCCACCGCCACTCTCGTCGTGGATCGCATCAACTACACCGATGATTTGATCCGGACCAACAACGGAATCAATGCCAACAACCATCCCGGCTTCACCAACACGGACGATAACATCATCGCGGATCGTTCCGAGTATGAGGCCGTCTACAACAATGCCCCCGGAACTGCGGTGCAGAAGGCGGAAGCCCTCGTCGACTATCTCGACCTGATCTTTGCGGCGGGATCTCTCAAGCACGACTACGGTGGCTATGCGACCCCGGACAATCCGCGGCAGTACATCATCGATGCTATCACCGATACGACCGACAGTGTCACCCAGAAAGTAATCACGGCGATCTACCTCGTTGTCCATTCGCCCTCCGGTCTCACTCAACGCTAACGTCACCCCTTCCCCAAACCTGAACCCCTTCAGAACCATGTCCTACAAAACCGCCAAATCAAACGACCCGGGCAACGATCGCCGGACCTTCATGGCCAAGTCTGCGTGTGCCGCGATGGGCGCTACCGCGATCGTCAATTCCCTGGCCCATCTGCGTCTCATGAATGCCGCGATGGCAGCTGGAGAACCCCTTGCCTCCTACAAGGCCCTCGTGGTGGTCTTCCTGGCGGGCGGGAACGACAGCAACAACATGCTCATCCCCGGCCGGAATCATCCCTCCCGTTCGGACTACGATACCAATCGTGGAGTGCTGGCCATCCCGCATGAGAATGACGGTTCCGTGACGGCCGCCCAACGCATCATGCCCATCACCGATCCGGGGCCGGGCCTGCCCTACGGTCTTCACCCTGCCTTCGGCGCGAACAGTGGCACCAACGACAATCCGGGACCGGCCGCGCTCTATGCCAGTGGCGATCTCGCCTTCATCGCCAACGTGGGAACCCTCACCGAACCCATCGTTTCCCGCTCGGACTTCCTGAGCGGAAACTACAGCACCCCTCCGCAGCTCTACTCGCACAGCGACCAACAAAGACAGATGCAGAGTTCATTGCCTGACAAGCCCTTCCAGACCGGTTGGGGCGGTCGGGCCGCCGACCTCCTGAACGCCTCCTACAACGGGAGCGGATCAGTCTCGATGAATATCTCGCTGAACAACGTCAACAAGCTGCAGGTCGGGACCGCGGGTGGAATTTCGCAATACGTCGTGACCTCGAATGGCGCGCGCAGCCTGAAGGGCTACGGCAACAATTATGTGAATGCCGCCATTTTGAATACGAATGGCACGGTGCGGGGTTACAAGAATACCAACCCAGGGCACCGCTTGAAGGGCTTTGAGAAGATCATGCGGCACACCCACGATAGTCTCCTGGAGCAGGGCTACAACGAGGTGGTGGAACGCGCTCGCGAAAATGAGGCCTTCGTCACCAACGCGCTCGCGGCGGCGGCGACTTCGGGAGTGGATTTCAACGCCATCTTTGACGGGGAGAACCATGACCTCGGAAACGAGTTGGAAATGGTCGCCAAGCTCATCGCGGGGCGCGAGTGCTTCGGAAACCAGCGACAGATTTTCTTCGTGAGCACCGGCGGCTGGGACAACCACCAAACCATGCTGGCCAATCACGCAACCCGCTTGGGCTACTTCGGGGGCGCTCTCGCCGGCTTCAACGAAGCGATCAAGCAACTCGGCCTGCACGACAACGTGCTCACCATTTCGCAGTCCGACTTTACGCGCACCTTCACCCCCAACCGGACCGATCCGCTCATCGCCGGGTCTGATCATGGCTATGGGGGCCACCAGGTTGTCATGGGCGGTCCCGTGACCGGTGGAAAGATCTATGGTTCCTTCCCCCCCCTCAAGGTGGGCAATGTGGCCGGCAGTATCGACACCTCGAACGCGCGTGGCCGTTGGATCCCGAGCACCTCCACCGACCAGTATCTCGCAGTGGCCGCGGATTGGTTTGGAATCGCACGCAACTCCTCCGAGATGGAGACCATCTTCCCGAATCTCAGTCGCTTCGACGATCCCTTCGACACCGGATCCACAAACCTGCTCTACACGGCGTAGGCCGATTCCCGTGGGCGACAGTCCGCCCGACTGCGCCTCGCGGTCGTTTGGTGGACGACCCGCTGGGTGCTCCCCGACTCTCGGCCTTCGACCTCCAGAATTTCGACTCCTTTTCTTATGAAGTCGCGCCTCATCCCCGCTATTTGCCTGATCGTCTTCGCAACGGTGGTGGCGGTTTTTCTGCTGGGTCCGTGGCGTGGAGAGGAGCGCTCCGACGAGGGTGAACAATCCGTCGGGTTACCCGCGCCAGTCGCGGGGCGAAAGCTGGGAGATGAGTTGCTTCAGTCTCAAGGCCAGCCCGCGGCGGAACCCCATGTCCTGCAAAACATGGTAGCCCTCGCTGCGCAATTGAACGATGAGGACGCCAGCGTGCAAGATGACGTCGCCGTGCTCGAAGAGCTGATTCGTGTTTACACGCGATTCCTGGGAACGGTGCCGGCGGGGGGATTGAACGGCGAGATTGTGAACGGGTTGCTGGGCGAAAATCCCAAGAAGCTGATCTTCATCGAGAAGGGGCATGCCCGGATCAATGAGCGTGGTGAACTCGTCGACCGCTATGGTACGCCCTACGATTTTCATCCTGTCTCCGGCGAGTTGCTCGAGATCCGATCCGCCGGTCCCGACAAGATCGTGTTTACTCCCGATGATGTCGTTCCTCAATAGGGTGTTCGTCACTCTCGCGATCCTTGCTCCGTTGGCCTGGGCACAGGAGCGAAGGCCCGGGACTGATGCGGACGGGAAGTGGCGCGGCAAACTGTACTGCCTTGCAGTGTGGGCCGAGCGGGCAAATCCTGAGGAGCCGAAGGACGTGGCCGAGGCGTTCCTGAATTCCACGGAGCTGGCACCCCGACCGTTGCAGGGACTCGGGTCGGTTTCCTTCCAGATCGACACCGTGGACAAGGAAGCGCAGCAGTGGTTCGACCACGGGCTGGCCTGTCTGCACCTGCTCTGGGACGAAGAAGCTGAGCGCGCCTTCCGTCAGGTCATCACCGTTGATGAGGAGTGCACGATGGGTTACTGGGGACTCGCGATGGCCAACTTTGATCGGCCCGGCCGGGGTTCTTACTTCTCGCGCATGGCGAGTGGCAAGTTGAGGCCGACCACCCCGAGGCACATCCGCGGGTGGGTCAACGCAGTGGCTCGCTTCTTCGAAGATCCGGCCGCCCCCCTTGCTCCGCGGCTGCAGGCCTTCGCCACCGAGGTGGAGGGCTTTGCCATGAATTCGAAAAGGCTCGAAGCGAAGGCCCTCCTTCTCCGGCAACTCGTTCTCAACGACTATCGGGGTGGCCTTGCAGTGCGCAGTCCCTGGGCGGTCGACCGCCTCGCGGCCGAAGTGCTCGCGGCCAACCCACAACATCCCTCGAAGCACACCCGGCGCTTCCTCTGGATGAAGCATCGCCCCGCGAATTTGGAACCAGCGGGCCTGCTCTCTCCCGAATTGGTCGGGGAGAATTCGCCCGCTCCGCCCTGGCGATATCTTGGAGAGGCCCAGCAGGCGGTGGGGCAGTGGGAAGCGAGTGCGACCTCGCTCACGCGTGCGGTGCAAGCTGGTCTCACCGCGCGAACGAACTGGTTCAATAGTCCCGTGCGCGGACCGGCCTTTGAAGACGACTGCGTGGCCTTGACCGAAGCCTTGAGCAGACTCGGGCGCACCAGGGAAGCACTGGCCGTCGCCACCGCCATGATTCACCAGCCGTTGCCCGGATCGGTTGCGCGCGATGGCACGGGTAAAGTGTTCTGGTCGTCGGCCTGTGGACGAGGAGTGCGGGCCTATGCTCAAGTCTGCCACGAACATGCCCTGCGCAATGAATTGGCATCCTTGCCCATGCTGACTGAAGGGGTCATCGCGAGCCTGCCGGCCCAGGCAGAGGTTCGAGTGGAATTCGCGAGATGGACTGCGGTGGCAGCCGCGGCCCGGAACGAGGCGCTTTCACCGGAAGCCCGCGCCCACCGCCAACTCGCTGCGGGCGATCACCAGGCCGCCATCAGGATTCTGGGTGAACTCACCGAAGCGCAGCGTGCAGCCTTCCTGCCCCGCGCGCTCTGGATCGTCGCCCATCAACGGGCCGGCCGGGCCAAGGATGCCCTCTTTGGTTTCGATCAGCAGTTCCGCAAGCAGGCTGGCGCAGCCGATTCGCCGCTGCGGGATCACGTCGCGCTGCGTGAAGTGGCCGCCCTTCGGCGGATGGGAAGAGCCTGGCAATTACCGGGCACGCCTGAGGCTCTCAAGCTCACGGCCTCATCGCGAAGGATCGTGGCGGATCTCGGCGCCGCCTTTGCTCCCGCCCCTGCGTTTTCCCTCCCCGATGGACGCGAAGAAAAGATCACCCTCAAGTCGCTGCGGGGCAAACCGGCCGTCATGATCTTCTTCCTCGGCGCCGGTTGTTTCCAATGCGTGGAGCAGCTTCACGCCTTTCTGCCCGAAGCGGAGGCCTACCAGAAGGCCGGCGTTCCGATCGTGGCAGTGAGCACCGATCCCATCTCCGTCCTCAAGTATTCCATTGGCGCGGAGAAGCTCGGCAACCGGCCGATTCCCTTCACGGTGCTCTCCGATGAAGACCTCGCCACCTTCAAACGCTACTTTGTATACAATGAATTCGAGCGACGCCCCCTGCACGGAACCATCGTGGTCGGTCCAGAGGGCAAGGTCCGCTGGAGCCACATCGATAACCAGCCCTTCATGAAGCCCAAGTGGCTCCTCAAGGAAGTGAAGCGGATGATGGTGAAGTGACCGGCCATTGCTCGCCAGCCTGCGCATTGCATTTTAGAACCAGCGATCATGATACGCCTCTCTCCTCTCCTCGCGGCGCTTGCCCTGCCAGCCACTGCTGAACCGGAGCTCAAGCAACGGCTCCAGGACAAGCATGTGGAAGGCCAGTCCCAGTGGATCTACAACGATCTGGCCGCTGGATTTGCTGCGGCCACGAAATCCGACAAGCCCCTCTTTGTCACCTTCCGCTGTGTGCCCTGCCGCGACTGCATGGCATTCGATGAGCTTGTGACCGGAGCGAACGAGGAGCTCAAGGCTCTCGCCAGGGGCTTTGTGGCGGTACGCCAGGTGGAAATGAAGAACGTGAACCTCTCACAGTTCCAGTTCGACTACGATCTCAATTGGGCGGCCATGTTCCTCAACGCGGACGGCACGGTTTACGCACGTTACGGGACACAATCGGTGGAGGGCCCGGATGCCTACAACTCGGCGGCCTCCCTCGCCAAAACGATGAAGCGCGTGCTCGCTCTCCATGCGGAGTATCCCGGCAACAGGACGCTCCTGGCCGGCAAGCGCGGAGCGAAGAAACCCGCCCAGACCGCCCTCGATCTGCCGGGACTTCCAGGGAAGGACAAGTTTCGCGCGCAAACCCGGCTCGGCAACTGCATCCACTGCCACAACATTCACGATGCAGAAGTATTTGAGGCCTGGGACATGGGAACGTTCACCAGGGACATGCTCTGGCGCTATCCGTTGCCGCAGAACATCGGGTTGCAGATCGATCGCAACGACGGACGCCGCATCATTGGAGCGGTGAAGGGCTCGTCGCTGGAGAGGGAAGCTCTCCCTTCCGGTGTGGAACTCTCCAAGGTAAATGGACAGGCCATCACTTCCATCGCCGACATCCAGTGGGCGCTGCACACCCTGCCCGCCGACCAGAAGGAGCTCAAGATTGAGATTCTCGATCGTGGTCGGGAAGTCTCCCTCACTCTTCCGCTTGAGGATGGTTGGCGGAAGACCGACATCAGCTGGCGTGGATCGCTCTGGTCCGTCCCTCCGCGCCTGCGAATCTGGCTCCCCGAACCCGACGAGAAAGAACGTCGGCGTCACAAGCTGCCGGAAGGTCAATCCGCGGTGGTGGCGCGATGGATCAATACCAAGGAAGAGGCCGGGCGGATCGCCACCAAGGCGGGACTGAAGACCGGGGACCTCATCATCGAGGTCGATGGGAGGCCGGTTCCCATGGGCGGGGGTGCGAAATTCAGCGCCTACGTGAAGCTCAACTACAAACCGGGACAAACCCTGCCGCTGACCATCCTTCGCAACGGCAGGCGCGTGAAGATCGAGCTGCCCCTGGTGAAGTAACGAGCAGAGAACGGTGCCGTAGTTCACTCCTTGTCTACGTGCCAGACACGCGGCTGGATTGCAGTGCGCGTGGGCTTACTTTTCGAACAGCAGGAGATCGTCCACCAGGAGGACTGCGCCACTTGCCGGGGTGAACTCAAGGTTCGCTGCGGTGGTTGGCATGGCGAACTCGAATTGGATGTTGGCCTCGGCCCACGCTCCAAAGCGTGGGGCCTTCAGCTCCTTGCTGCGGAGTGGGATGCCGGCCTCCTTGCTCACGGAGATTCGAAGCGGGCCATCCCTTCCGGTGAGCTTGTAGCGGAAGGAGAGCTCTGTTTTCGGGCTCATAATCCGCTTGCCTCGCATATTGACCCGCAGGTGTTGTGCTCCTCCTTTGCCAAGGCTCACGGACTTCGCGGCGTCCCACTTCCAGGGCTTCTCGTGCAGAACGATCTGGAATTCCCCCGGCCACTCCACTCCCTGCTTGCCGGTGTCGAGCCAGCCCGTGAAAATCGGGCGCGAGGGCATGATGCGCGGCTCTCCCCCAGGTGCGGCCTCGTAGAGGATCAGATCGTCAATGAGGAGTTCTCCCGCGGGATCGATTTAGAACTGGATGTCGTCGATGCGCTCGTCCCGGGCCAGCGAGCCACCACTGCCGTCCGGTCGGCGCGCGGTCACGAAACTGGGGCAGCAGGGATTGAATATCGTCCTCGGTGAGGAAGTGGTGGGTCGCGCGGACAGACCGCAGCCAGATGTCGAGCAGGAGATCGGGATCGTCCGGGTTGGCGAGGCGAACGTTCACCAATCACTTGGTCAGTTTCTCGAGGATTTGCTCGGTATCGTAAACGCAGCCACCCCATGAACCGCCCGAGGCATTCTGCAAAGCAGCCCATAGCCGTGTGTCCGCAGGGAGACGTGGGTCGGGCGCGAGGTCGGGGTGCACCGGGCGGGCGAAAAACTCCTCCAGGTCGCCCACGAACTCGGCCGAGCCCACCAGGGTCCTGGTGTTGATGTGAATGCGGATCGGGTCGCCATCGCGAAGTTTGCCGAGGGGTCCGCCGGCAAGGGCTTCCGGGGAGGCGTGGCCAAGGCAGGGACCGGTGGACACCCCCGAGAAGCGCGCGTCGGTGAGCACCGCGAGGTTCTTGCCGACCGATGAGTAGCGCAAGGTGGAGGTCACCTGGTAAGTCTCCGGCATGCCCGCTCCAAGGGGGCCGAGTCCCGCCAGAACGAGGACATCTCCTTCGCGCAGGCGATCGTCGCCCGTCGATTTCAGGGCCGCGATGGCCGCTTCCTCGGAGGCGAATACGCGGGCGGGTCCTTCGTGGAGAAAGACACCGTCGCTATCCAGGAGACCCGGGTCGATGGCGGTGCTCTTCACCACCGCGCCCTCCGGAACAAGGTTGCCTTGAACGAAGGTGAGGGTGCTGGGAAAGGCGTTGTCGGGAGATCGAATCACATCGTCGGGATCAATCCCGTCGAGGTCGGTCAGTTTCTGACGAAAGCGTTTCCGTCGCTCGGAGCTCTCCCACCAGGTGAGGTTTTCGCCGAGGGTCATGCCGGTCACGGTCGGGGCGTCGAGTTCGAGCAGTCCGTGGTCGCGAAGGCGCAACATGACCTCGGGAACTCCGCCTGCGAGGTAGACTTGCACGGTTGCGTAACCGTGCGGCCCGTTGGGCAGGGCGTCGACGATACGCGGGACACTCTGATTGATCCGTTGCCAGTCTTCCACCTTGGGACGGGGCAGGCCGGCCGCGTGCGCGATGGCAGGCACGTGCAGGATGAGATTGGTCGAGCCTCCAAAGGCGGCGTGCAGGACGAGGGCGTTGTGAAACGATGCTTCGGTGAGGATTGAGGAGAGCGGAATTTGCTTCTTGGTCATCGTCATGAGCGCCAGGGCCGAGCGACGGGCCATGTCGCGCCAGGCCTCGGATCCGCTCGGAGCGAGCGCTGCGTGAGGGAGGGTCATGCCGAGTGCTTCCGCCACAACCTGGCAGGTGGCAGCCGTGCCTAGGAACTGGCAGCCCCCGCCCGGGGAACCACAGGACCGGCATGCGGTCTCGGAAGCGGTCTTGAGATCGATCTCGTCGTGCGCAAAGCGCGCACCCACGGACTGAACCTTGGCGAGGTCTTCTCCTTCCTCGGACAACAAGGTCACGCCGCCGGGGACAAGGATGCCGGGAAGGAATCCGTTGCCTGCCAGCGCCATCATCATGGCGGGGAGCCCCTTGTCGCAAGTGGCCACGCCCATCACGCCACTCACGGTTGGGAGCGAGCGAGTGAGCCGGCGCAGGACGATTGCGGCGTCGTTGCGATAGGCGAGAGAATCGAACATGCCAGTTGTGCCCTGGGTGCGTCCATCGCAGGGATCGCTGCAGAAGGCCGCGAAAGGAATGCCGCCATTCTCTTTGATGACGTTGGCGGCTTCCTCCATGAGGAGCCCGACCTCCCAGTGGCCGGTGTGAAACCCGAGCGCGATGGGCGTGCCGTCGGGCTTGCGGATTCCGCCCGAGGTGGAGAGCATGAGAAACTCGGGTCGTCCGAGCTTGGCAGGGTCCCAGCCCATCCCGGTGTCCTGCGTCCAGCCAAACACGTCACCGCTCGGAGAGTCCTTCAGGAACGATCCGGTGAAGGGGAGAGCTCCGGTCGGACCTGAGGCGGTGGTGCGGATTGTGAAGATCGCCTCGTCGTTGGAATCTAGGAGAGCGGAGGACATGGGTGAGGGAGGAGATAACCGAAGGTCGAAAGACTGAAAGTCAAAAATCAAAAGTCGGAGGCGTGAAGGCGGATTCGATGGATTTTTGCTCTGTCTTGGACCTTAGACTCTTCTACTCTAGACATCTTCCGCCATCGCGACCGTGTTTTCCAAGGTTCCAATTCCGTCGATCGTGATGCGGACGATGTCGTCGGGCTGGAGAGTGAAGGGATGCTCGGGAACGATGCCGGTCCCGGTCATGAGGAGCGCTCCGGAGGGGAAGTCGTTGTCGCGATAGAGAAATCCCGCCAACTCGTCGTAGCTGCGCTTGAGTTGAGACAGGAGGGTGGAGCCCATGAACACTTCGTTGCCATCACGCTCGATGCCGAGGGAGATACTGTCGTTGGGACCTGGGAGGCTTCCCACCAGGAGGCAGGGCCCCACCGCACAGGAGCCGGTGTAGACCTTGGCCTGTGGGAGGTAGAGCGGGTTTTCGCCCTCGATGGAGCGCGAACTCATGTCGTTGCCCACGGTGGCACCGAAGACAGTTCCTTGGGCATTGATGGCGAGGGTCAGTTCGGGTTCAGGGACATCCCAGGTGGAGTCGCCGCGGATGCCGACCGTGTGCCGGTGGCCGCGCACTCGTCGCGGAGTGGATTTGAAGAAAAGCTCGGGCCGTTCCGCGTCGTAGACCATGTCGTAGAAGCGATCTCCGCCCGCTTCCTCGCTTTCCTCCATGCGGGCAGTCCGGCTGCGGTAGTAGGTCACGCCCGCAGCCCACACTTCCTGGTCGCCCATGGGCGGAAGCCAGGCGGAGGGTAGATCATCGCTGCGGACCCCGCGGGATAACTCCCACTGCTGCTCCAGGAATTTCACCGGCTCGGGAGCGATGAAGAGGTCGTCGACCGGGAATCTGGTGATCCGCCACTCGTCGTCGTGTTCCAGAAAGAGTTCGAACTCGGCGCGGTAGAGGCGGAACATGGGGGGAGGCTAGCGGAAATGGCCCGGGACCCAAGGATCCATATCGCGAATTACAGGGGGCTGTTAGACTGGTTGCCCCAGGGCATGTTTGTAAATTGTGTCGCGCCGCGGCACCTGTGTTTGGTTGGAAAACATGCGGATGTCGCCGGGCGCCGTCGGATGGTGCCCCAGAGGGCGGCGGCCCCTTTCTCTGCAGACTTCGTTCCAGCTCCCGCGAAGGCCTAGGGCCAAGACCCGCACCACCTCTCCCCTGACTCCCCTGCCACCCCCGGGGTTTTTCGGTTGAGTTCTTTAAGCTACATGGAATAAATCACCCCGCCGGCGGGACGATCCGCGGGCCCTTTCCTGCCATGCATTTTCTTGTCACCGGCGGC
>JAYGGC010000258.1:0-6260 GCA_046581525.1 Roseibacillus sp.
GGCGAGTTCCAACTCGTCCAAGGAGCACATTTCCGCATTGGGAAGCTGTCGACGACGACCGATTCCGAAGAATACGACACCACAACATCTTGTACAGATTATTGTTGCGGATTTCGGCAATTTATTTTGTCAAACAGTCTAGGCCGCCTTCTTCGCCTTCGGCTTCTTCTCCTTCCGGTTGCGCGGCGGGCGGGCTGGATCCTCGGCCGGAACTTTCAACTCCTTGCGGATGCGCTCCAGCTCCTGCTTCATCCTGGATTCGATGTCCGCATAACTTGAATCGCCGTAGACGCTCTTGAGCTCCCCCGGATCCTTCTTCAGGTCAAAGAGCTCCCATTCGTCCTTCTGGTAGAAGTTGATCAGTTTGTGCTCACCGTTGGTGACTCCGAAGTGCCGGGCCACGCTGTGGGCCCCGGGAAACTCGTAGTAGTGATAGTAGAACAGCTTGCGCCAGTCCTTCGGGGTCTCGCCCTTCAGAATCGGAACAAGACTGCGACCCTGCATGTCGCCGGGCACCTTGGCGCCCGCGGCATCGAGGAAGGTCTCCGCAAAATCGAGATTCGAGACGATCGCATCGCTCGTCGATCCTGCCTTGGTCACTCCCGGCCAGCGCACGAGGAGCGGGGTCTTGAGTGACTCCTCATACATCCAGCGCTTGTCGAACCAACCGTGCTCGCCGAGATACCACCCCTGGTCGGAGGAGTAGATCACGATGGTGTTCTTCGCGAGGCCGCTCTCCTTGAGGTAGTCGAGAATCTTGCCGATCCCGTCGTCCACCGACTTCACGCAGCGCAGGTAGTCCTTCACGTAGCGTTGGTACTTCCACTTGATGATCTCCTTCTCGCTCATCGTGTCCTTCGCCTTGTTGAAGGCGGCATTCTTCGGCCCATAGGCGGCGTCCCACACGGCCTTCTGCTCCGGGTTCAATCCTCTCGCTCCGCCCAACTTCAGATCGTTCGCATTGAGATGCTTGCGAATCGTCATGCTCTGCTCCTTCGCCGCGGAGGTGCGGCCCTCGTAGTCATCCCACATGGTCTTCGGTTCCGGAATGGTCTTGTCATCGAGCCAGTTGAGATACTTGGGACCCGGCTGCCAGTTGCGGTGGGGCGCCTTGTGCTGGGTCATCAACATGAAGGGCTTGTTCCTGTCGCGACCCTCCTTCAGCCATTCGAGGGTGAGGTCGATGATAATGTCGGTGGTGTAACCGGTGTGCTTGCGCGTGGCCGGCGTGCCATCCGCCTGCTTGAACTTCATTTGCGGGTTGTAGTACGGCCCCTGACCGATGAGCACTTCGTAGTGATCAAAACCTGTCGGGGTTGATTTCAGGTGCCACTTTCCGAGCATCGCGGTGGAGTAGCCCACCTTCTTGAGGAGCTTGGGAAAAGTTTGCTGCTCTCCGTTGAAGGTATTGCCGTTGCGCACAAAGCCGTTTATGTGGCTGTATTTTCCGGTCAGAATCACCGCCCGGCTCGGCCCGCAAATCGAGTTCGTCACGTAGCAGCGATTGAACTTCATTCCCTCGTTCGCGATGCGGTCCATGTTGGGCGTGGTGATCCGCGAAGGATCATAGGCGCTCAAGGCCTGTTGGCAGTGATCGTCCGTGAAGATGAGGAGGATGTTGGGCTTGTCCGCAGCGAGCAGCGGGGAGCAAGTCGCGAGGAGCAGTGGGAGGAGATGTTTCATGTGACAGAGTGGTTGTGAGAGAGGTGATACCCCAAGTGGGGTGCAGATGTTTCAGTCCGGGCGGGGACTACTTGAGTTTGGCGGGATCCAGCACCACATGCTTCACCGAGCGGCGCAGGTAGGTGTAGGTGATGTGCACCTTGCCGTCCCGGGCCTGGATCACGGCCGGGTAGGAATGTTCGCCCTCCTTGCGCTCCAGGGTGAGGACGGGCTTCCAGTCCTTGCCGTCCTTCGTGATCGCCACGTTCAGCATGTTCCGGCCGGAAGGAAATCCGCCGCGGCGGGTGGTGTGATTATAGACCAGCAACTGGCGCCCGTCCTGCAGGGTCACCGCATCGGTCCCCGCACTGGGATTCGGCAACTTGGTCCCGCTCATCTTGCTCCAGGTCTTGCCGCCATCCTCCGACCAGCTCTGCGTGATCACGTTCTGCTGGCTCCGGCACATGATGTGCATCCTGCCATCAGGATAGGTCAGGATGCTCGGCTGGATCGCTCCGAACTCCTTCCCGTCGTTGATCGGTCCAATCACTTCCCAAGTCTTTCCAAGATCCTTGGTCAGTTCAAAGTGCACCCGCCATCCCTTGTGCTCGGAGCTGCTCCCACAGAGAATCGACCCGTCCACCAACTGGATCGGCTTGTTTTTCACCGGCCCGAGGAGGTGGCCGATCTTGTCGTTCTTCCCCAACTTGTGCCGATTCTCCCAGGTCTTGCCACCGTCCCTTGAGGAAGTCATCACACCCCACCATCTGCTGGGGCTCGGTCCCACCTTGTAGAAGAGCAGGAGCGGTCCCTCCTTCGCTTGGAAGAGGACCGGGTTCCAACACGCAAACTCCTTCTCCTCACCCTCCGCCCCGCTCGCCACCTTCGCGGCCTTGCTCCAGGAACTTCCGTCATGCCGTGAAACCCAGATTCCGACGTCGGAGTTCTTCTCGTGCTTCCCACCGAACCACGCCGCCACCATTCCCGTCTTGGTCTGCGCAATGGTGGAGGCGTGACACTGCGGGGTAGGCTTGTCCTCCAGCGAGTAGATCAGTTCCCCGGACAGATACGCGCCCTCTCCAGGTTTTGCGACAGGCGGGAGGTCCACAGCGAACAGGAAATTCGAGGTTACGAGAGCGGTGAGAGCGAGGAGCCGTTTCATGGCCCTCCCAATCTTCCAAATCGAAGCCTCTTTGTAAACCGTCCGCCGGGCGGGATCTGCTAGGGTGTCTCCTGCGCCAAGTTGATGAGTGGTAGCAGAACGGCGAAGAAGGCACTCACGACGATCATGAGAACAAGCAACCAAGCCATCGTGAAGGCGATGGGCAGGTGCGCCTGCAAGGCCTCCTGCCGGGCCACAAACGCCAGGCCCCAGCTTGCCAGCAATCCCAGCAGGAGAAGGAGCGGCACCGTGCTCGGCCACTGCGACAGGCTCAAAAAGATCTGCGTGATCTTCGGAAGTTCCGCCCCGTTGAACTCATGGAACTGCACGAAGATCATCCCGCCGGATTTGATCAATCCACCCGCCATGAGGTAGCAAATTGGAACCATGGCAATCGCCAGCCAGGTGGTGGGAACAGGTTTGGACATTACACGGTAGCTTCGATTCCATTTCTCAAATTACAAGTGCTCGAATCCCTCACGACTACAAAGCCATTTTTCGAGCGCGTGAGGTCCATCATCTCAAAAGCCATCGTTGGGTTTGGAATCTGGGACTGAAGTTTATTTGGAGCTGGGCGACTGGAGCTTTCACAAGACGCCACCTGCCTCGACTGCTTCATCCCTCGACTAGAGCTCCAGCTTCTTACCGCCCGTCTCCGCCCACCACTTCAAGGTCTGCTTCCTGAGTTCATTCATGCGCTCGCGATGGGCCGGATCCTTGGAGAGATTCTTCAACTCGTAGGGATCGCTCGACAGGTTGTAGAGATCCTCATCGCCCTTGGCGCGCTCCGGGAATGCGGTTTCGATCGACTGGATGCGAAAGTAATTCCCGTTGCGCTTCTGCTGCACGTCCTGCGTGTAGAAAATGTACTTCCACTCCTTCGTGCGTGCATAGAGTGCATAGACATCGCGCTCCGGCCGATTGTCGTCTTTCGTCGCGAAGGCGGGATAGATCGCGCCAAACAAGGTCTCCCGCGATTTCGCCTCCTTGCCTTCCATGACCGGGCGCAGGGAGCGACCCGCCGCCGTCTTCGGAATCTCCGCTCCCGCGTAATCCAGAATGGTGGGATAGATATCGTGCGTGCTGATCAAGCGATCGAAGCGTTGCCCACTTTTGATCGTCCCCGGCAGCGAAAAGAAGACCGGCGTGCGGACCCCCTTCTCGAAGGGAGATCCCTTGGAAGCCAGTCCGTTGCACCACCCGTTGTCGATCACGAAGACGAACATCGTGTTCTTGAGCTGTCCGGCCGCCTTCAGTTTTGCGACCAGTTGCGAGAGCCCGTCGTCGAGCCAGGCCTCCATCGCGTAGCTGAGTCGCTCTTTCTTCTTCCAGGCCGCCGCTTTCGCCTCCCCACCCGGAATCGGACCCTTGAATTCGCGGTTCTGCAAGTAGGACGGCACCGGCATCTTCGGCCACTGGTAGTGGTCCCGGTACTTCTGCGGCGGGTTGTGCGGGGAGTGGGGAATGAGAGGCGCCCACCAGATGAACATCGGCTTCTTCCCGCCCACTTCATCGACAAACGCAAACAGGTCGTCCTGCCCCTTCCGCACGAACGTCTTCGCGGTCTTGCCCGCCCCGTGGGTGAATCCCATCACCCGCGGATCTCCTTCCCAGAACTTGCCCTCCACGTAGGTCGCATACCCCGCCCCCTTCAGCTGGTTGGGGAGCGAGTTTTCGGGACTCAGTTTCTTCTCGCCGTAGTTGTAGTAGATCCCGGTCTGGTGCGGCCACCGTCCCGAAAGAAAACTGGCAAGGGTGGGATGGCAGCGCGACATCGGCAGATGGGCGGTCTCGAACACCGCTCCGTCATTCGCCATCCGGTCGAGAGTCGGGGTGTGCACAAACTTGTTCCCCATGAAGCCAAGATGCTCGTAGTCATGATCGTCCGAGATGACATAGACGATGTTGGGCTTCTCGGCGCCGTGGAGAATCGACCACGGAAGACATGCGCCTAGCCAGAAGGCCACGACGGCAAAACGGAGAAGGCACGGAAGGAGGAGTTCGAGGATGCGTTTCATGAAAATGGGCACGGGCTACCTCCCTGTCTAGATTGTCTGGCCCAGAATCAGAGCGGATTCTTCAGCAACAAGGGCCCCATCCGTGCTTTCGTTCATTCCGCGCTTCCTCTCCGACGGATCGTCAGTTCAATGAAATCCTGTGCAATCACGATCCCAACTTCCCAACCGCCGTCAATTGATCATCATTGCAGCGAAGAACCACAGGCCGTGAAGAACTTGAACAAGACGCCTCGATGCAGGAGGGACCATAAGATGGATCCACTGAACTGCCCCATCGTCCTTGCACTGTTCCTGCTTGGATTCAGTCAATCGGCGATGTCCCAGAGCCGGGTATCGCCGAAGGAAGCCGTCCGTATCGGCTGGCCCACGATGCAGAGGCCCTGCGGAGACTTTCGCGTGTCGCGGACTGGTGCGACCCTGGTCGATGATCTGTCGAAGGCCCGGCTGGTCTGGGAGAGTGAAGAAAAAAAACTTCGGACGAGCCAAGCACACGACCGTCACGGTAGTTTGTTATGACTTGAGGAAGAAATAATATGATCCAACGCCTGCTCGACTCCTTGATTTCTGCTGGGCTCTGCCCAAACCCAGGGCGCTGGGAAGCAAGGCGAAATACGGACTCAAGCCCGAACCGGAATCATGACCTCGCGATCTCTTCATTCCGGCAGGTTGTGGCAGGACAAATTCGTGCCCGAGGTGTATGGAGAGACATGCGCGGATGCATGATTCTTTTCCTCCTGTCCCTGGCCTTGCCTGTGGCCCGAGTTGGAGCGCTCGAGCCTGCGAAAGTTCCCGAAGGCTATGTCCTGCAGTATGAATGGGATTTCTCGGACAAGAAGTGCCTGGAGTCTTTCGAGTTCTCGGACCGGGCGGCCTGGCGCCTGGCTCTCTCGGACAAGACGCCGGTGCTGGAACTGTATCGCGGCAGCAAGTACCGCTATGCGGTGCTCTCACCACAGAGCATCGCCCTCCTGGCCACGCGCAAGTTTGGCGACTTTGTCCTGGAATGCGAACTGCGGCAGACCAGCCCGGAATACGGCCACCGGGATTTCTGTATCTTCTTCGGCTTTCAGGACCCGGGTCACTACTACTACGCGCATTTCGCCACCAAGACCGATCCGAAGGCCAACCAGATCTTCGTGGTCAATGAAAAGCCGTTTACGAAAATCTCGAGCAAAACGAATGCCGGCAATGCGTGGGGCGACGCGTGGCACAAGGTGCGAGTGGAGCGCAAGGGGGCCGCAATCAAGGTCTACTTCGATGACATGAGCAAACCGGTGATGCTGGCCGAGGACCAACGATTCGGGATCGGCTATCTCGGGTTCGGCAGCTACAACGACACCGGCATGGTTGCCAAGGCGCGGGTGTGGGCGCCGAAAGCGCAGACGGTCACGGTCAAGCGCACAGGCACCTTGTTCAAT
>JAYGGC010000040.1:0-8575 GCA_046581525.1 Roseibacillus sp.
CGCTGTTTCCGGACTTGGCGCAGGCCGTCAACGTAGGTGTCGAATTTCGCAGCTTCCGCGCCGTTTAGTCTTTTGCGGATCCGATCGCTTCTCAAGATTAGCTCAGAGAACCAGGACGTTTCCGCCAGGAACGCGTCCCGAGATTTTTCTCCAGCGACACTGCCAAAGATACTCTGGTAGGCCATCCGCGGATCCGAGTACATCGGTACGGGGCGGGACGCGCCCGCGGCCGAGGACGAATAGCTAATCGGCGTGCCCCGCATGGTCGTCAGTTGGCTGAGCCCGATGCCCAGCATAGGCAGCGGGGTCGGGGGCAACACGCTACCGAGGGCGTGGTCGATGGTCTGCCCCCTCGGCGACTTGCCTTTCTTGAGTCCAGCCAGATAGCCGAACGGCGATCCGTGACTGGGGCTGCAGTGACGGCCGTTCACGCCGTGCAGGACGGTCATCCGGTCCTTATACTTTTCCAGCGGCGCCGTCCATCCGGGCAACTTGTGAGGCCCCAGTTCCACGTCGAGCAACTTGTCCGTCTTGCGCATATCGCGCAGCTCAGCCGGACATATGTGATCGGGGTGGAAGCCATTGCTGTAGATGAAAAACACGAATCGCTTCGGCGGTCCTCCGCGGCCCGCGGCGGCGGCTCCGAAAGGAGAAAGGGCGGAGGCTCCGGCGGCCAGTCCGGCCATTTTGAGGGTATCACGGCGATTAATCTTCATTGGATTCGACTCTCCTTGGGTTTGCGCCGGTACGATACAGGAATGCATCCGACGTTAGTAATGATTTGAGTAGCGCCGACATACTGCCGTCGCTTTCCTTGTAAGCCTGATATGCGTCTTGGAGGGTGCGCGCATCCTCCAGGGTCTCGTTCCGCCCCATCCAGAAGCGGAAGGCATGGCGAACGAAAACCTGCTGGACGTGTTCAGACTTGGCGAGTCGCTGCACGAGTTCTTCGGGTCCAGACACCGGGCCGTCGAGTTCCGGGTTTCCGCTGTCGATGATTTCGCCCGTCGTGACGACCGCGCGGTCCAATTCGGTTTTTCGCGGACTGCCGAAATGATCGTACTGCTCGAAAGGCAGGCCCAACGGATCCATCAGCCGGTGGCATTTCCAGCATTGCTCGCCGCGGGTGACCTCCATGCGGTCACGCAGGGTCTTCGCCGGATCCTCGGGAATCGCTGCGTCCACGGTGATTGGGACGTCGGGAACCCGGCCCCCGAGCAGCCGCTCGCGGATCCATTTGCCGCGATGGATGGGATCATTCTCTACGTTGCTGGAGTGCGACACCAGCCAGGAGCGCTGGGTCAGCACGCCGATACGCTCGGGCGCCATCCAGTCGGGATGTATTTTCAAGAGCTGCGCCAGATCATTCCTGTTTTTTGCCAAGATTCTCGCCAACTGGGCCCGTTCTTTTTCGGACTCGGTCTTCTCGCCGGTTTGCGCCAGACGCTTTTCGTAGTGCTCGATTCCTTTTTCCAGCCGCGCTTTTTCGCCCTGGAAATGCGCTTCCATTGTCGCCTTGGAATCGCCCCGGTAGTCTGTCTTGATGGTCAGCAAACGCTCGAAGACCTGGCGGTCTTCTCCCAGGATCTTGCCAATGACGCCCCGGGTCTTGGATACCACCACTTCAGGATAGCCGTTGTTGAAGCGTTCTCTAAACGCACCCGCCAAGCGCCCCGCGTCCTTTTCCCGCTGTAAGTCGGCGACGTCTTTAAAAACGTCGAAATAGTGCGTGTAGTTGAAATACTCGTCCAGGAATCGCGTCACCGTTGCCGATTGCGAGAGCTTTGGCACGTGCTTATGGCTGGCCGCGTTGTCAAGCGCCGCGACTAGGTCCTCGCGGCTCTTGAGTTTTCCGTTCGCTGCGGCGACAACGAGAAAGTCCCGCACGATCGGCTGGCCATAGCCTATCTGCCAATTGGAACTCGGGTTGCGGCCGGCTTCGTCTCTCCGATCTCGCAGGGCGCGGTCCACCGCGCCGATCAATTCCTCCGGTGACAGGAAGGCCGGCTCGCTGCGCGTGTCAACGTTTCCGAATTCGGTGTGAAAAAACACCTCGGGATCGATCATGACGGGCACGAGACCAAAGATCAGACCGTCACGATTGCCGAATTTTCGAATACTGTTCTGGATCTTTTTCCGCCTCTGCTCCAGCTCCGGGCCCTCGGGGTCGCGCCCGAGCCAGTGGCGGTATTGCTCCACAACAATCTGGTCGACATCCTCGGGTTTGGGCGGCTCTTTCGCCCGAGCCATCTTTCGAATCAGGTCCTTGTGTCTGGGTCCGGGATTGGCCTTGATGACCAGGTCCAAGAGCACCCGGGCATTGTTGGCCAGGCCTTCGGTCTGCGATCCCGCCAGAGAATAGCGGAAGGAGTAGTTCTTCAGTTCAGGCTCTGTGTGGAGCCCGAAGGGCGCCGGGAAGTAACCGTATTTTTTATCCTGCCCGACTCTCATCGCCACCCTGACGCCGCGAGCATTCAGCCAGGCTTCCTGCTTGTTTTCGTAGCTTTGCGGCAGCGTGCGCCACAGACGGGCCGGGCTGGCCGCGATTTTTGGGCCGCTTGCCGCGGTCTTGGGATCGAACAGCTTATCGTGCGGAACCAGGTTCCCGTTTTCCGGTCGCTTCATCTTTTCCCGGAATGCCTGTGCCGCCGTTCCCGCATTGCCCTCGATCCAACCCGTCAGCGCGGCCAGCTCTTCGTGAGTGGGGCGTGGTTTCTTTTTCGGCGGCATCTCGCCGGCATGGAGTTGTTCCAGGACCCGCATCCAAAGCTCACCCTCCCCTGCCGGATCGCCCTTGAATCGATCAAAGCGCACATCGCCTTTCTGCTTCTCTTGTCCGTGGCAGCCCATGCAGTGTTGCTCGAGCACCGGGCGGACCGCGTCCTGAAACGACGGCGCCCCATGAGCCATCCCCGCCAGGCCGAGGACGATCAGCCCGTTGAGGCGCAGGAAGTCTCTTTGCAGGCGACGCTTCATAGCAGTTCCGCGATCGGCTTGCCAAACGGGAGGATGAACTGCGGCCTGCCGGTGTGATCCAGGATGGTGGCGTTCTGATCGATGCCGAGATGCTTGTAGACCGTGGCCCAGAGGTCGTTTGGCGTGAGCGGTCGCTCGTCGGGATGTTCTCCGAGCGAGTTGGTTGAGCCGACCACCTGCCCGTGATCCATCCCGCCGCCGCAGACCAGCACCGACATCGCCCCCGGCCAGTGTTCCCGTCCGTAGCGAAGTCCCTTGGAACCGTTGTCGGACCGGCTGATCTTCGGCGAGCGCCCGAACTCACCGGTCACGACGAGGAGCACCTTCTTGGTGAGCCCCCGTTGATGAAGGTCCTCGATGAGCGCGGTCACGGCTCTGTCGTAAACCGGCAACCGATGCCGGGCATCCACCCACAGATCACAATTCACCGCGTGCGAGTCCCAATTATAGAATCCCAGCTTGGGCGACTTGAGCCCGGACACGAATGGGTTCTCCATCACCATCGTGACAAAACTGCAACCCGCCTCCACCAGGCGGCGAGAGAGAAGGGCGCGCTGTCCCCAGGCGTGCATTCCGTAACGTTCGCGGAGCGCCTGCGGTTCCTTGGACAGGTCGAAGGCCTCGCGCGTCTTCGGACTGGTCATCAAGTCGACCGCCATCTGCTGGTAAGTGTCCAGCGCCGCCATCTCACTATTGGAATCAATCTCCCTGCGCAGTTTGTCCATCCGCCCGAGAAGCTCCATGCGATCGTCGAGCCGCTCTGCCATGTCCGAGCCCAGCGCCACATCCCGCAATTCGAAGTCGGGCTTGCTCGGATCACCCGGCACCATGAAGGGATGATAGGAGGGGCCGAGATAGGCCGAGCCCATCGCGTAGGTGTCCACCTTGCTCCGACTCCCGTTCGTTCCCGCCACGCAATTCGGCAATCCCACGTCGACGTGCTCGCGCATCTTGGCCACGATCGAGGTGACCGACGGAGCATCATTCACCGTCCCGGTCGGGGTCGCAGGGATGCGCCCCGTCATGAATCGTTTGCTACCCCCGCCGTGATCCGAAAACGTGTGCGCAATGCTGCGGATGAGGGTGTACTTGTCCGCACACTTGGCGTGCATCGGAAGCAGTTCGCACACCTCGATCCCCGGCACGTTGGTGCGGATCGGACTGAATTGTCCCCGGTACTCAGATGGGGCGTCCGGCTTCATGTCGTAGGTCTCCATGTGGGGCGGCCCACCTGCCAGCCAGAGGAAAATCACGGAGGTATCCGGCGTGGCGCTCGGCTCCCCGGCCGCCGCCCGCACCTTCATCGCCTCGGCCAGGCTGAGCCCACCCACCCCAAGCGTCCCGATCCGAAGAAACGAGCGCCGTGAAATCGGCCCGGATGAAGGCTGTCTACGCATTACCGACAATCTCATTAATACGTCGCCATTGTGAGCCGTTTTTCACATAGGATTATCGCGGGCAATGCCTTGCTCCAGCGGAACAAGGCTCCCCGGCCGCTCTTGCCTGAAGCGGACGTCGCTTGAGCACCTGTCCCCCACGTCCGCTATCGACGAAAGCGGACTACGGCTGAGGTCAGTGACCCTACTCCCGCACCGGAATAGCGGATTGTGGAAACCATGCCGCCCCCTGGTTGATCCAGCTGGCCAAGGCCACCACCATCAGTTTCTTCACGTCCATTGGCGGAGTCTGACCGTGCGACACCGTGGAGCACGATCAGAAATCTGCCCCAGAGCAGGATCCTCAACAGACTGGAAATCAGCGCACTCCGTTGTAATCGAGTTTCTGGACACTACGGGGTGCAAGACCTCGCCCTGTTTGTGGTTTGCGGAGGACGCCTCGACGCAGGCGACGACCTTGTTGGTGGCGTGGGAACCACGGCCAAATCCAGTCATGCTGTGCATCGCACAACAGTTAGCAGGGACTTGGGAGGAGTGGCGAGTGTGAAAAGCGCGGGCGCGGGAGGAACGAGATCACGCGACCCGGTCCTGAGTCGCGATCGGGCCATACTGCAACGAGCGGTAAGCGGTCAGGCCCGCGAGCCAGACGATCGGGAAGGCGAAGATCACGCCGATGCACAGGGCGATGGCGCCGGCGAGGACGATCAGCATGCTGAGAACAGCCAAGCCGAAGAGGCTCATCCGGTTGTTGTTGGTGATGTCGGAGCTGTAGCCCAACGAATCGAGGACGCCCAAGTCACGATCGACGATGGCGGCCTGGAATTGTCCGAATCGGATCGCGAGGTAGATGCCCGGTACGATGAGGAGAAGGAAGCCGACGAAGACCATCAGCCCGTAGAGAATGGAGGCCCCGATGGTCCGAAGCAGCTTGGAGCCTTCGCCAAAGAGCATTCCGACCTCGGCGGGTTCTCCCGAAACCAGCTTGAGGCCGATCCGGGTGGCACCCAGGCTGAGGAAGATCGAAACAACGTTGCTGATGACGTTGAGGATGAACGAGACTCCGACCGCGACGGGGGAGGCGGACGAGGTGGGGCCCGGGTAGGAGTGTTGCGGTGTGTTGTCGATCCCCATGACCGCATCGGCAACACCAATGACGATGACGATGCCCATCATGATCCCAAAGTAGATTAGGCCCGTGAGGAAGATGATGCCGAAGTGGCGCTTGGTGAGTTCAAAACCCCGGGAAATGCAGGCCCCGATATCGAGTGGCTGACTGCCGGGCGCGATTTCGGGAACACCGGAGAATGCGGACTGGCCGTAACCGGGCAGGCCGGGGGAGGGTTGGGCCATGCCCAGGGAGCCTGGCGCGGGAGCCGCGAAGGTGGGATCGGCGCCGAGCTGCGGGGTGCCGGCCATAGTCGGTGCGGCGTCCGGGGGAGGCGGCATCACTTCGGGAATCGTGGCTGCGGCTTGCCAATCGGCCATGCCCTCCTTCCAAACAAGGCAGGTTTTGGCGTCGAGAGCACCACTGGAGATCAGGTGCTGAAGCTCGCTGACCGGCACGGGACCCAATTGTTGGCCCTCGTGGGCATAATACCATTCACTCATGACGGAGGGAGACTGCCATCCTGAAATAGCGGCGACAAGAAGAGCCCCGTGCCGATTTGACCCAAGCTGATTATTGCTGGGAATTTCCTTTTCCAGCCCTGAATTCATGGAGCTTCAGGAGCCGGGATAGGTGGGGGTGCAACACGAATCTGCACAAATCAAATTTCAAACATGCTTAATTTCATGATTCCACTCTCCCCCAACCGAAAACTATTTAAGCGTGATTAAGCGGTTAAAAATAAACCTCAGCGTGTCACTCTACCTTCCTTCCATATCTCTGTGTCTCCGTGCCTCCGTGTGAAAAAATAAAGAAATGAGAAGCGTCCATCATTGACCACCCTACTCTTCGCTCGCCCGTCCAACTCAACGCTCATTCCGTCCGGGAGGCTACACGGCTCAATTCTGATTCACTCTGACACGCAGAAAAATCCTGGCCAACGCCTGGCTGGCGGTGGTGGTGACGGTGGTGGTGGTGCCGACGGTATTGGGAACCATAGTCACGATCGGATTTCCACCGGGGCCGTTGCCGCTGCTGTACCAGTCGGCAAGGTTTGGTGACCATTCGTAGGTGCCGCTGACGTCGCTGGGCGGGGTGAGATTCAGTGGGTGGCTGAAGGTGCTTACGGTGCCGTCGGTGGCGATGATAGTGAGGCCATCTTCGAACTGTTCTGGCTGGGTGCCGAACCAGGACTCCACTCCATTAACGATGCTGTCGCCATCGGGGTCGTCACCAAAATTCTGATCGGCGGGGGCGAGGCCGAAGGCAGGGGCAGCGATCCATGAACTAAAGCTACTGGGTCCCAAGCCGAGGGCTTCGATTGCCTCAAACCACCTCTGGGCCATCAGGTCATAATGCGGATTGTCCGGATGGTTGAAGTTGTTAGCCAATACTCCCGCTTCAATCGCTGAGCTATAGTCGCTTGGATCACTCAGGAACAATGAGTAGAGGTCCGCCGTGCTCACATTATACCCGTTGCCAACGTGGGTCGGCACGAGGACGTCACGGATGTAGACGTTGTAGTCGTGCAAGGCCTGCTTGAAGCTAACCAGCGGAGTGATCTGCGCCACGATTAATTGCACGCTCGGATCGGTCGTCACGATGGTGTTCACCAGCGTATCCAAAGCTCCCTGACTGCCGGTCCCGAGTCCGTTAATACCGATCAACAGCAAGATAATGTCGGGATTGTCTGCAGTCATGTAGCCCACTACATTATTAATGACTGGAGTGATGCCATGCCCACCGTAACCGCGGTGCCCATCCTGGCCGAAGGTGCGCAGATCCAAACCGGCCGTGTACCTGCCGCCGTGAGTCAGGTCGCCACCTAAGCCGTCCAACGGTTGAGGCGAAGTACCCACGAATAGGAAATCGTAGCCGGTATTGGTAAGGCGCGTGTAGAGCCCGCTGCGGTAGCCGAACATGAATTGATGATTCGCCCAGCGCGGATTGTCGGTGTAACCGGCCGTGATCGAGTCACCTAGTGGCATAATGCGAAGCGGGGTCGATCCCGTGCGGAAGTTCCACGTCGTGTCGTCAAGGATACCGGCAAAAGGATTGCCGCTGCTATCGATGATCGCAGTGGCAGCGATCTGAATTGCGTGGTTGGTGTTCCTCGCGAGATTAGTCAACGGATCAATCGTCAACACGGCACCGTTAACCGAAATTTGGGCGTCCGCTACCGGGATTACCGTCTGCGTAGGTGTGTCAAGGTTCTTGATGGTGATGTTACCGCTGCTGAGTTCGATATTCTCGTCAAAAGTTATCACCAGGTTATCTCCACGCAAGACCGCGGTAGTGTCGTCCACAGGACTCAGGATGCTGACTGTCGGCGGGGTGCTGTCGGGGCCGAGAGCCGCGGTATCCCTACCCAAAACATCGATCTCACGAAAGGTGAACGCGCCGACATTCGCACCGCCATTGACGCTGTTGGCAGTGAAGCGGATGAACTCAATGCCGCTGGGATCCAGGCCAGTCAGACGGACCTTTGTCGTGCCAGCGCCGCCGAGCGGCAGCGGCTGGAAGTCCACCGTGGCAAGGGTGACATAGCTGCCAGTCACCCGCTTCACTTCAACCGTATACCCCTGGTTCCCGAAACCCGCGCCGCCCCAGTCAGCAATCGATTGAATCGAAGTGATATCATACCCCGTGCCGTTGCTCCCAGTGCCCAGCTCATATTCGGCGGTCGCACCGACCGTCGTCCAGGCAACCGTTGCAATGGCAGCGTTTCCGACAACGTCAGGTGACGTCCCGTGTGCTCCGTCGTTTAAATTGGCAGGCGTGGCACCAGCGCTAAATTTCCATCCTGTCGTCGTAGCCGTCAACCCATGCAAAAGATCCGCACTGCTGACATCAGCAGCATAATTCAATTGAGTGGCACTGTCGACCTCCGTGAAAGAACCTGAAAACAGAGGATCAATCGTCACCTCCGCACGAAGTAAACTGCCTGCCATGACGAGCACGAAAAAGAATGTGATTACATTTGGAATAGGATTAGAGTGGGTCTCATAACTTGGCTTTTTTGCATTCATACACTCTAATAGTACCAAATAGACTTACATTAGCTGGTAGTAGCAATCAGGCGGGAAACAGGGAGGTA
>JAYGGC010000219.1:0-27987 GCA_046581525.1 Roseibacillus sp.
GATTCCAGATGGGGAGGCAGCCATTGGTGCGGCTGAAGGCATGCTGATCGCGGTGGGCGCGATACCACTCCTCGTAGTGCAGCTTCGTCACCCTGGTGACCGGCAGCTTGAGGAACTGGCAAGTCAGCTTGATGGTGACCAGGTTGCCTGGGTAATACTTCTCCTTAGTGCTTTCCGCGAGGTCGGGATCGGACTGGATCTCCGCCAGGGCAGCATCGAGCGCCTCCTCCATGGTCGGAGTCTTGCCGCCTCCGGCCCGTGCGGCATTGCGCATCTTCTCCAAGGCAGCGGGAAGGAGGCGCTTGGCGACCTGTAGATCGGTGGTCTCAAGGTTGAGCCAGCTGGGCTTGCCACCGGACTGAGTCCGCGCTAAGTATCGCCCGTCCCGCCGATAAAGGTTGGGCGTTCCAGTTCGGACGAATGCGTGTTTCTTGTCAGTTTTCCCCATCGTGCTTCCTCCTCGGGCAGGCGCGGCTGCGTGTTACTGCCCAATCAGTAACATCTGCAGTAACAAGGGCAACACTAGAGAATGGCAAAGCGTCCAAACCCCTGGAAAACAAAGCGGAGAGATGGCTGAGTCCGGTTTAAGGCACACGACTCGAAATCGTGCGTGGCAGTGATGTCACCCTGGGTTCGAATCCCAGTCTCTCCGCCAGACGCCCGCTTCCGCTCTCCGGAAGCGGGCGTCTGGCGTTGGTGGGATGAGAACCCTGCCGAGCACCGCGAGGCGGTTTGACTGCCTTCGTCGCTTTTAAGCGACGTCGGGAATTCGCGAGCAACGCGAGCCACTCTGCAGAGCCGTTCCTGGACGGCAATCCCGCAGCGTTTGAGAGAACTGCTGTTAGAAGCGGTTGGGGTTTCCCACCCTCAGCGCCTGGTGCGCGGGCCGGTTCGCCGAAAGGGGACCCGCCGTTTGCTGGCAGGTTTTTCGGTCAGCAAGGGCTCGGCCGGGAGAACCCAGGCAGAAGCCGGGACTTCAAGGACGATGACCCTTGGAGGGGGCTTGTGAATGGAATGGCCGGGCGCTTTTTTTATCTCAAGGGGAGACCCTGCTCTTACGGGCCTCTGCGAAGGTTTGGGACTTTGGGAGGA
Source organism: Roseibacillus sp. (assembly GCA_046581525.1). GTDB lineage: Bacteria > Verrucomicrobiota > Verrucomicrobiia > Verrucomicrobiales > Akkermansiaceae > Roseibacillus_B. Next base: position 1,093 of record JAYGGC010000219.1, read on the forward strand.
GACGGTCTCAGGCGGCAGCTTGTTCTCCTCCTCATCGGTTTTTGCAGAGGTCGCCAACTCCGACCCCTGCTCGGCACGATAGAGCGGCGCGTCGGGGTCGGTCTTCGGCGGGTCGGGAAGCGTGTCGGCGGGCACCGGGTCGGGAATCGCCTCGGGGAGCACCGGGTCGGACTTCAACGGATCGGACTTCAACGGATCGGACTTCAACGGATCGGACTCTCCCGGATCGGACTTTCCCGGGTCGGGTTTCACCGGGTCGGGTTTGGCAGCCTCAAGTTTGGCCTTGTTGGCTGCTTCTCGCCGAGCCACCTCCGCGTCCCGAAGCTCAACCAGGCGGCGCAGGTAGGCACGGGCATCCTTCTCCGAAATCGGTGGCGCCGTCTGAGCGAGGGCCGGGCTGATCGCAAAAATTGACATGCAACCGCCTAACGCAAGGATCTTCATCCACCGGCAGCAGGGGCTGGCAGCATGTATGTAAGGGCTCATGACAGTATTCCAAATCTAGATTCTAACCCACGCATTGGCAAGAACTTAAGCATTCTTGTTATTTCACATTAGTTTAATATATAGCTTGCGAAGAGAACACATATCTCCTTCCGAGGATGGGAAGGCCCCCCTTCTGCCTTGAGGAGGATCCGAAGAAGGGCCGAGAGCGGGAGATCTCCAGGGCAAGCTCTTGGCCCGCGGGCGGGAATCCGGCCTCAGCCCCTCTCCCTAACAGGCGACGGAAACGCAGGCCCGGGTCGTCTGTCTTGAAAAGCGGAGGCACCACTTCACATTCCCTTCCGTGCGCAAACTCCTCCGCCACGAAGGCCCCTTTCGCCACCGCAACGTGCGGCTCTATGCGTGGTTCTCGGTGCTCTACAACGCGCGCGCCTACTACCCGGTCTTCGCGATCTTCTTCTTCGCACTCGGGCTGGATGTGACGCAGTTCTTCCTGATGAACATGGTGTGGGCGGCGGCCATTTTCCTGTTCGAAGTCCCCTCCGGCGCCCTCGCTGACACCATCGGCCGCAAGCGACTGGTCGTCTTCGCCTCCGCCCTGATGGTCGCCGAGATGGCGCTCCTCCTCTGTGCGCCACAGAACGGCGGCTGGGTTCTCCTGACCATGTGCATCCTGAACCGGCTGCTCTCCGGCACCTCCGAAGCCTCCGCCAGCGGCGCCGATCAATCGCTCGCCTACGATACCCTGTTCGAACACGGCGACGAAGAGCTCTGGGACGACGTTCTGGCTACCACCATGCGCTGGCGCTCGATTGGTTTCTTCGTCGCCATGATCATCGGTGCGCTCGTTTACGATCCCAAATTCCTGAACTGGCTGCTCGGAACAGACTTCGACCAAGCGACAACCCTGCGCCTGCCAGTCGCAATTGTCTTCGTGCAGTCCCTCTTTTGCCTCGCAGTCAGCCTGCGCATGCGCGAGCCGGTGCGTGAAGGAGTCGAGCCTTGCCCACTCGGTGAACGCTGCGCATCGGCAATCAAACTCACCCTGCGCACGGCAGCCTGGGTGCTGAAGACTCCGCTCGCCTTTCGCATCGTGCTGGGCACCTTGCTGATCGACGCAGTGGTTCGCAACTTTGTCACCATCAACTCGGAGTACTACCGGCTGATCGAACTCCCTGAGTTCACCTTCGGCTTCATCGGGGCGCTCACGGCGGGCCTGGGGTTTTTCGTGCCCACCATCGCGAAGGGAATGCTCAATCGCTATTCGCCGATCACCAACCTCGCCCTGATCGCTGCGATGGTGCTGGGGTGCCTGGTGGTCCTCATTCCGGCCGTCCCCTACTTCGTCCTCCCCATTGTCATTCTCTTCACGGCCTTCGGATTTCTTGAATTTCTCAGCAGCAGCACCCTTCACAAGCTCGCCGACTCGTCGCAGCGCGCCACCGTCCTGAGCGTGAAGGGGCTAGGGTGTAACCTCGGCTACGGATCGCTCGCGCTGGGCTACGCGGGCGTGCTGGGCTGGTTTGAGACGGAAGAAGGAAGCCCGGGGGGAGCCCTCCTGCGGGCCCTTCCCTGGCAGGCTCTCTATTTTGCGATCACGATGGCTCTCTTTCTCGCTGTTTTCTGGCGCCCGCAGCGACCAAAGCGACCCCGTTGAAAACCCGGTCACTTCTGCACGTCTTATACTGACCCATGCCCACTCCACGTCCCCTCCTTCTGCTTGCCAGCTGCTCCTCGTTCCTCGCCTCACTCTCCGCCGCCCCCTTCGAGCTGGCCAAGCCCATCGAGGGCGCCAACGGGGTGGTCATGAAAGAGTTCGCCAAGGAGCCGTTCCTGCGCAACACGGTCGGAATCTGCGTCGATGAGAAGGGACGCGTCTACGCCACCTCGGTGGTGCGCCGCAAGGCTGCCGATCTCGATATCCGCCAGTTCCGGCAGTGGATTGAAACTGATCTCTCGCTTCGCTCGGTCGACGAAAAGCGCGCCTTCTACCATCGCGAACTCACCGCACAGAACAGCGCTCGCTACAAGCGCATTGGAGATCAAAACAAGGATGGCACAGTTGATTGGCATGACCTCACCGTGCTTTCGGACCGGATCATCCGGATCGTCGATCATGACCAGGATGGGGTGGCGGACGAGGCCACGGTCTACGCTGACAATTTCAACACCGAGGTCACCGGGATTGCTGCCGGGGTGACCGCATGGGACGGCAAGATCTACGCCACGATCGAACCCGATGCGTGGGTCTTGGAAGACAAGGACGACGACGGAAAATCGGATACGCGCACCTCACTGGCCTACGGATATTCCGTGCACGTGGCTTACGCCGGACACAATTTCAGCGGCCCGGTGCTGGGACCCGATGGCCGCATTTATTTTTCCTCACCGGACAAGGGAATGAACGTGACGAGCAAAGAGGGCGTGAACTACGCGCATCCGAACAGCGGCACGATCACGCGCTGCGAGTTGGACGGTTCCCACCTCGAAGTCTTCGCCTACGGATTGCGCAACGCCCAGGAGCCGGCCTTCGACCAACATGGCAATCTCTTCGGCGTCGACAACGATGGCGACATGAAGGGCGAGAAGGAGCGTCTTCTCTATATCGTGGAGGGCTCCGACACGGGATGGCGCTGCAACTGGCAGTATCGCGGAGGCGACTACCAGATTTGGCAGGAAGAGGGCCTCTACCTCCCCGAGCATCCGAAGCAGGCTGCCTACATCGTGCCCTGCATCCGCACCTACCACGACGGACCGACCGGCTTCGCCTTCAACCCCGGCACCGCCCTGAACGACTTTTACAAGGACCACTTTTTCATGACCGGCTTCCCGGGGCGCAAGCTCTACGCCTTCAAGGTGAAAGAAAAGGGCGCCTCCTTCGAAATGACCGGAGACCACGTGGTGGCCAGCGGAGTGCTCATGACCGGGATCAACTTCGGCCCGGAAGGGGCGCTCTACATTGCAGACTGGTCGGCCAAGGGCTACGAGCTGAACGAAAAGGGCGGCGTGTGGAGGATGGATGATCCGAAGGCGGCCGATTCCAACCTGCGCAAGGGCACCGCGGGCCTGCTGCGTGGCGACTGGAAGATTCCCCCGGTGGCGAAAGTCGCGGAGGCGTTGGAACATCCGGACCAACGGGTGCGCATGAAGGCCCAGTTCGAACTGGTCCGCCGCAAGGAAGAGGCCGCGCTGGTGAGAGTTGCAGGGGACAGCGGGAAGGATGTCCTGGCCCGCATCCACGCCCTCTGGGGACTCGGTCAACTTCACCGCCACACCAGAAACCTCGGCGGCGATCCGCTCACCTCCTTCCTCTCCGATCCAGAGCCCGAAGTGCGCGCGCAGGCGGCCAAGGTCATCTCGGAAGTCCCGGCCCTGCGCAAGGCGGCCACCGGCAAACTCATGGTGATGCTCTCCGATGCGGCCCCGCGCCCGCGCTTCTTCGCCGCGATCGCGCTGGGGCGTCTCAAGTCCGCCGATTGCTTCGATCCGCTCGTCGCCTATCTCGCCAGGGACGGCGCTGAACCCTATCACCGGCATGCCGGCATGATGGGCCTGCTCGGTTGTGCGACGCCCACCCAGCTGGCGGGACTTGCCAATCACAAATCAAAACCGGCGCGCCTCGCGGCGGTTGTGGCCCTCCGTCGCCTGCGCGCCCTGGAAGCGGTTGCCTTTCTCAGTGATGGCGATCCCATGGTGGTGGCCGAGGCCGCCCGCTCCATTCACGATGACGAATCGATCCCGGGCGCTCTTCCGCCTCTCGCAAAACTGTTAGAGCGCGGCGAGAACCTGGAGGAAGCAGCTGTGCGCCGCGCCCTCAGTGCTGCCATTCGCCTTCGCAAGCCTGAGTTTGCCGGCCTGGTCGCAAACTACGCCGCCAACGACTCGCACCCCGAGGAGTTGCGCAGCCGCGCCCTCGAATTGCTCAATCAATGGTGCAAGCCCCCCAGGCTCGACTCGGTCGAAGGGCGCTACCGTCCGCTTCCCCCGGTGGCACCTCATGAGATTCGCCCGGCGGTGCGAGCATCGCTCGAAAAGCTCACCGCCTCTTCGAAGAAGGGCATCGCGGATCGCGCTCGCAGAGCGGCGGCGGTCTACGGAATTGGAACCGACCCCAAGAAGCTGCTGGCGACCATCATGAAGGATCGCCCGGAAGCCGCTGACGCCCTGCGACTCCTGGCCACTGGTGACGAGCCCTCCTACGCAGGTGCGGCCGAGATGGCACTGAGGTCGGAACATGCCTCGGTGCGGGCCGTCGCATTGGAAGCGATGGCCGCTCTCAATCCCGGGCAGCTGCCGACCCTCGCAACCAAGGCACTCAAGGACGGGGAACTCGTGGAGCAACGCACCGCGCTCACCCTGCTGGGAAACTCCGCCGAACCCGGCTCGGCTGAACTTCTCGCGGCCGCGCTCGAGGGGCTCAGGAGCGGGGCAGGCAAGGCCGCCCTCGCCCTCGATGCCCTCGAAGCCGCGCAGGCGAACAAGAGCCCGAAGGCCCGAGCGGCGGTGGCCGCTTATCTCGCGGCGAAGGATTCCCAGGACCCGCTTTCTCCCTACCTCGAAACCCTGACGGGAGGTGATCCCGTGAGCGGGAAGGCGATTTTCAACACGCACGTCGCCGCGCAATGCGTGCGCTGTCACCGCGTCGACGGGCCGGGCAGCAATGTGGGTCCCGGCCTGGCCAAGATTGGCGCAAAGGAGCCGCGCTATCTGCTCGAATCCCTCGTCGTCCCGGGTGCGGTAGTCGCACCCGGTTACGGGATTACCACCATCGATCTGAAGAGCGGCAAGTCCATCACCGCGCCGCTTGCGGGAGAAGACGCCAAGCAGGTAACCCTTGTCCTTCCCGACGGCGGGACGCGCAGCATCGCCAAGTCAGAGATTGCCTCGCGCACCAAGCCCGTCTCCTCGATGCTGCCGATGGGACTCCTCCTGCAGAAGAGAGAGCTCCGCGACGTGATGGCCTATTTGCAGTCGCTGAAGTAGCAACCGGCAAAGTTCCCTTGTCACCGACGACTGATGCGCGGAGAGTGTAGCGTGTTTCGCCTGCTGCTGCTTCTCCTCGCACCGACCGTGGTCTCGGCGCAGGCAAAGCCCTGGCCGCTGGAGTTCAAGACGCGGCCGGTCAAGCTCTCCATTGCAGTGGACGCCACCACTGGGAACCAGATCGTGACCACCAGCCATTTCCGCATGGTCGCGGAGACCGAGATCAATCGACCTGACTTTGCACGCTTCGCCAGGGTGGTGGAATCCGTTCCTCAACTGATCGAAAAGTTTCCCCTCCCCCTGTGGGCGCCCACCACCAGGAAAAAAGTCGAGATCCTCCTTTGCAAGGACGAGGCAAGCTTCAAGAAGGCCGGTGGCTCAGAGGGCGCGGTTGGCTGGTGGGATGGAGGCAAGGGCCGCGCCCTGATCCGCGCTGACTACTTCCTCGCACCACCGCGTCCCGAAAACTCGAGACTCCAGCCGCGGCCTGACCAGGATCTCCTAGTGCACGAGATGGTGCACATGAGCATGGGTGGGATCCTCTGGCGCATCCCACCCTGGTTCTCCGAAGGAGTCGCGGAGTACTTTGCGGTCTGCCACCAGGGAGACGGTTGGTACATGTTCCGCGATGTGGAGAGTTCCATTCGCGACCACCTGCGCTTTGCCGCCGGCGCCAACAGGAAGGACGGCAAGTTCCAACTGCTCTCCGTGGAAAAGATCCTCAACCTGGATCACGAAGGCTGGCTCGCCACCGCCCAGGACGAATTGAACGGCAACGCCTACCTCCCTTACGCCACGGCCCTCTTACTTGTCCACTATCACTTCAACGGTGGCGGCGCCCGCCGCGAGAAAGTGGCCGCTCACCTCACGAAGCTCCACGGCCTCTCCAATCGTACCCGAACCCCGGTCTTTCCGACCGAGGATGCCAAGGTGATTCAGGAACGGCTGGTGAAATTCTGGGGGCCCAAGGGATTGCCCCTGGCCTTTGAGGAGTAGCCTGAACGCTGACTGACCGGTCTCCTGTTGAGCACTCACCCGGCTTCGCTCCGCAACCTCGCTGCCTTCACGGTATTGCTCATCAACAACGCAATGGTCATCGGTCCGACTCCACCAGGCACGGGAGTGATGGCGCGGCACTTGGGAGCGACCTCGTCGTAGGCGACGTCTCCGACGAGTCGGTAGCCCCGTTTCCTGCTGGCGTCTTCGACGCGGTTGATTCCGACGTCGATCACGACGGCGCCTTCCTTGACAAAGTCGGAGGTCACGAATTCGGGTCTCCCGACAGCGGCGACAAGGATGTCTGCCTGGCGGCACACCTCAGCGAGATTCCTGGTCCGGGAGTGCGCGACCGTAACGGTGGCGTTCACGCCCTTGGCCATGAGGAGGAGGGCCATGGGTTTGCCCACGATCATGCTGCGCCCGATCACGACGGCGTTGGCCCCGCTGGTCTCTATCCCGGACTCGCGAATGAGCCGCACGCAACCGCACGGCGTGCAGGGTACGAAGCCAGACTCATCTTCCATGACAAGTTTGCCCACGTTGACCGGATGGAAGCCATCGACGTCCTTGCGCGGATCGATCAGATTGATAATCTCACCTTCGTCGATCTGCGGCGGGGGCGGCGACTGCACGAGGATCCCGTGGATCGCATCGTCGGCGTTGAGATCCCGCACGACCTGGAGAATCTCTTCCTGGGTTGAGTCGACGGGCATTTCTATCTTGCGCGAATAGATTCCCATCTTGCCGCAGGTGCGGACCTTCGAATTCACATAGACTTGCGAGGCGGGATCCTCGCCGATGAGCACGACCGCGAGTCCCGGGGTGATTCCCTTCTCCTTCAAGGCATCGATTTCTTCCTGGCACTCGGCCAGGACCTCAGCGGCGATCTTCTTTCCGTCTAGTTCGTTCATGTGCAGGTAGATCCAGGTCATCCACACCCTGGCGCATCCTCTCCTTGAGGTCGCGGCACAGGGCTTCAAACGCATCGTCATCGAGCCCGCGCGGGACTTCAAGCAACTCGTCGAAAACGATCGAGATCCTGCTGAACGGAAGCGGAATGACGGCGCGATCCCAGCTCTTGATACGAATCGCGCAACCGTAGCGGGCATGAAAGCACATCACGGGAAGCTTGGCGAGCTGCGCGAGCTTGATGAGGCCGGTATTGAATGAGTAGCGCGGTCCACGCGGACCGTCCGGGGCGAGGCCAACGTCCTTCCCCTTCTTGAGCTGGCGAATCATCTCTCGCAGAGCCGCGGCTCCCCGCCGCGAACTGGAGCCCCGCACCGCACCGACCCCGATCACCTTGAGGGCCGCCGCCAGAGCCGCGCCATCGTGACTCGCACTGGCCAGTACCACGCCCTCCCGCCACGGATAGACCCGCTTGCGCGTCATCGCTAGGCCCAACATCCGGTTATGCCAGATGCACCAGATCAGCGATTCCTTGATCTTCCCCTTCTCGGTGATTCCACAGTGGTCTTCGACCTCTATGCGAATTGTCCAGGAGAGGATGCGGATCAGCCAGCCCGCGGCCGTGCCGATTGCCCGCGCCTTCCAGCTGGTGCGGATCTCCTGTTTCTTCGCTTCACTCGCCATCCTTCGAAATTGCTGCCAGTCTAGAATACGTCATCCCGCAGTGACTCCGCGAGGCGATCGTGGCGCTCCATGAGCTCGCGGTAAAACTCGTGGCGTTGGATGTTGGGCGAACAAAGGGTCTGTTGCTCGGGCAAGACGGCGTAGCTCGTCATCTCGGAGTAGCTGAGATTCTCTCCGCTTTGCCGGAAGAAGGTGACCGCGGCCTGGAGGGCGGCCCCCAGAGCGGAACAACTTTGCGGCTTCGCGGTGAGAACCGGAAGGCCGAGCACATCCGCGAGCAATTGGCGCCAGGAAGGATGACTGGCGATACGGCCCGAGAGGTGGACGTCGGATGGGGAAAACCCAAGCTGGATCATGCGCCGAAGTCCGCGCCCGAACTCCAGGGCGAGCGCCTCGGTCGACGCGCGGGCAACATTGACCGGAGAAAAGTTTGCACCGGTAATGCCCACCAAGGCCCCCGTCCCTTCCGGGTGTTTTCCGCTGGCCGGAAGAGGAAGGAACATGAGCCCGTGCGCACCCGGCTCGCCTGCCAACAAGGCGGCCTCCAGTTGTTCAAGGTTCCAGCCGTAGTGGCGTTGCACCTGTTCGGAACAGGCGGCGGCGGCGGCATTCCTGGCGAGGGGCATCCAGCGGTCGGTGGCGTCGCAGTAGGCCGCCACTTCGCCGTGAGGATCGATGACCGGTCGATCGCTCACGCCGCAAATGGTGGTGGAGGCATTCGTCGAAATGGAGACCGCCCCGTTGGTTGCCGCGCCCGCGCCCAAGGCAGTCATCATCTCTTCGGCACCCCCGGCACTGAGGAGGACTTCCTCGCTGATCCCCCACTCGCGCGCCAACTCCGGGCGCAACACCCCTACCGCTTCACGGGAGGAACCCACGGCTGGAAGCATGTCGCCGAGCCTGGGATCGATGTAATCAGTGAGCTCGCGACACCACTTGCGGGTGCGCACGTTGAGAAAACCGCTGACCGAAGCCTCGCCGTACTCGGATCGCTTCACGCCGCCGAGCCAGTAGTTGAGAAAGTCGTGCGGGGAGAGACAGGAAACGACCCGCTGAAAATGATACGGCTCATTCTGTTTCAGCCAACGCATGCGCGGAGCCATGAGGGAGGAGTGCAGCGCATTGCCGGTGAGTTCGATGAGACCAGGCGCACCTCCGAACGCCCTGCTCAGTTCCTCACACTGCCGCTCCGCCGAGCGGTCGCCGGCCAGCTTGGCAGGACGCACGATGCGATTCTCGGCATCGAGCAAGACCATTCCGTGTGATTGGCCGCTCACCCCCATGCCTGCCACGCGACTCCGTCCCTCCCCCAACTGCGAGAGGCAGTCGCGAACGGTGTGATCGACCGCATGGACCCAGAGGGAGGGATCCTGCTCACGATGCCCGGCCGGCAATCCCTGGATCAACCCATAGGATTGCTCGGACTGGGCGACCAACGAGGCGGTCTCGAGGTCCAATACGACGGTTCGCGTTCGCGCAGCTCCGTTGTCCACACCGATGAAATACATATGCGCTCGCCCTGAAGCATTGAAGGGACCCCGGGCGCCAGTGACAAGTCTGGAGGGATTCGGGAGCGCGAATTTCAGACTGGGACCGGGCAATCCATCTGAAATCTGAGATCTGGGATCTGAATTCAAATTTGCCTCCACGCCCAAGACATGGTTTGTTCCCCCTGCCGATGGACGACTTTGAAGACAAAGCCCGCGAAGCGCTCGCAAATCCCAAGAATGTGGGGGAGATGGAAGATGCCGATGCGGTGGGCACGGCCGGCTCCGCGGATTGCGGGGACATGCTGCGGATGTGGCTCAAATTTACCGAGAAAGATGGCAAGAAGGTCATCGACCGCGCCTCCTTCCAATCGTTTGGCTGCCAGACCGCGATCGCAGTCGCTTCGATGGCGACCGAACTGCTCAAGGGCAAGTCGGTGGAGGAGGCCCGCCACCTTACTCCGCATGAACTCACCGGAAACCTGGGACCCTTGCCTCCCATGAAGATCCACTGTGGCCAACTGGTGGAAGGCGCCCTGCAAAGCGCGCTTCAGGGCGACGCTCCCAAAGAGGGTGCCGAGCAACCCGAATCCGCACCGACTCTCGCACAATCGTTCTCGAATCAACCTAAAGGCAGTATTAAGATCGTTCCGCTCGATGTTGACAGCGAATAGCGAGCCCCCCTGCCGCCCTTGGAATTCACCTCCCACATTCGAACCCTCCCTCTCCCATGAACGAAGAAATCACTCTCAGTCGCGAAGTCGAAGCGATCCAGATTCCCTCGGGCGACACCATCACCCTGCCAGTTGGCACCCCCGTCGTGATCACGCAAAGCCTGGGGGGAACCTACACCGTTGCAACCTCGTCGGGCTTGGCGCGCATCTCCTCGAATGACATCGATGCACTCGGCATCGATACCAAGGAAAACGAAGACAAAGCCAAGGAGGTCGAGCGCCTCAAGGATGCCCCGGTGGAAGAGCAGGTCTGGCACCAACTCAAACAAGTCTACGATCCCGAGATCCCGGTCGATATCGTAAACCTCGGGCTGGTGTATGACTGCACGGTGGAGGACGAGGACGGAAAGAATATTGTGAACGTGAAAATGACCCTCACCGCCCCGGGCTGTGGAATGGGTCCCGCCATCGCAGCCGATGCGCAATCCCGCATCATGACCATCGATCACATTGACGACGCGAGAGTGGAAATCGTCTGGGACCCGCCGTGGAACCAGGACATGATTTCGGAAGAGGGCAAGATGAAGCTCGGAATGGTCTGAAGGATTCGGGGCCGCGAAGAAGTCACCGTCAAGCGAAGCGGAACCGTCGCCGATCCGATCGTCTTCAGGCCCGCCCCCGGTGTCGAGGTCACGATCTCCAGTCTCAAGGAGGTCACTCCCGGGAGCGGCGGCACCGGCGCCTGGCAGAAAATCACCGGGGAACTCTGCCGTTTCCGGATGGCGACGGCTCGCCGCGCCTCATTGAGATCATCTGCCCGGCCAAGGTGAGGACTTTTTTGCCCGGCTCAGCGCTTCCCTCACTAATCCAGAATAACAGGCCTTCCGGCCCTGCTCCGGGGGCGTTTGGCCAGACCCGCCTTTCCCCTTGCCAAATCCCCGGATTATCCCTAGTTTCCCGCCCCCGACGAAAGGAGGCCTATCTCATGTCCAAGCACAATAGCCTGAAACTCAGCGGTGGCGCGATCGGCAAGCGCTCCGTCCTCAAGCGCTTTGAGCGCGTCAAGCTCCTCAAGGAGCGCGGCCTATGGAAAGAGGGCCAGAGCCCCATCGGCCTGCCCAAAACCAAGAGCGAAGAGTAAAGCCTTCCTTCCAATGAAGTGACTCAGCGGGACCGGGTTCGGTTCCGCTTTCTTTTTTTGCACCATGAATTCCGACGGCACCCGCCTCAATAAGTTCCTCGCTTCGTGCGGAGTGGGATCCCGTCGTGCATGCGATGCCCTCATCCAGGAGGGCGGGGTCACCGTGAACGGCGAACGGTGCGACAATCCCGCCACGCGAGTGACCGCGGAAGACATGGTGCGCGTCGCCGGACGCAGGGTGGCACCCAAGCAAACCACCACCATCCTCTTCAAGAAGCCGAGAGGCTACGTCTGCTCAAAGAGCGATGAACTGGGTCGCGCCACCATCTATGAACTCCTCCCGCCCAAGTTCGGACATCTCAATCACGTCGGTCGTCTTGATCGGGACTCGGAAGGATTGCTCGTCCTCACCAACGACGGCGAGCTTGCCAACCGGCTTACTCACCCACGCAACAAGATTGAAAAGGAGTATCGCGTCACGCTCGCCACCGCCTTTGACAACAGCATCCTCGAAAAGCTCACCGCCGGGGTGCACACCCCGGAAGGCCGTGCCCGCGCAAAATCAGTAAGGCGTCTTTCGCCCCGCCGGGTCTCCATGATCCTGGAGACCGGCCTGAAGCGGCAGATTCGGGAGATGTTCAACACCCTCGGGGTACGGGTGACCAAGCTCTCTCGCATCCGCATCGGCAAATTGACGGATCCCGAACTCCCCATGGGACGCTGGCGCGCGCTGGAAAGCGAGGACCTTGAATTTCTGAGCCTCGATCCTGCACCGACCCGCAAGGGCAAGTAAGGACCACTCCGGTGTTCGCAATCCCCGGAGTCCCTGCCTTGCCACCTGCCGCCCGGTCGGCTAAATAGCCGTCCGCAGCGGACCCCTGACAACGTCATGAGCAATAAAATCGAAAGTCACCTGGTCGAAGAGCGGGTGTTCAAGCCCTCCAAGGAGTTTTCGAAGAAGGCCCGCATTTCGAGCATGGCCCAGTACCGGCGCATGTACAAGGAGTCGATCGAAAAGCCCTCTGTTTTCTGGGCGCGCGAAGCGAAGGAACTGCTCTGGCAGAAGCCGTGGAAAAAAGTCCTCGAGTGGAAGGCGCCCTTCGCCAAGTGGTTCACCGGGGCGCGGATCAACGTCTGTGAAAACTGCGTGGACCGCCACCTCACCAACGGGCGAAAGAACAAGGCTGCGATCATTTGGGAGGGCGAGCCCGGGGACAAGCGGGTCCTCACCTACCAGCAGCTGCACCGCGAAGTTTGCCGATTTGCGAACATCCTGGAGGCCAACGGTGTCAAAGCCAAGGATCGCGTCCTGATCTACATGCCCATGGTCCCCGAAGCCGCCATTGCCATGCTCGCCTGCGCCCGCATCGGCGCGGTGCACTCGGTTGTCTTCGGTGGTTTCTCGGCCGAGTCCATCTCTGATCGTCTCGACGACTCCGGCGCGATCGCAGTGATTACCGCGGACGGTGGCTATCGCCGCGGCAAGGTGGTGCCTCTCAAGCAAAACGTCGATGACGCGCTCAAGAAGCACAAGGGCGTCAAGCGCTGCATCGTCTACCAGCGCACGGGCGGGAAGGTGACCATGAAGCGTGGCCGTGACGTGTGGTGGCACGAGGAAGCGGAGAAGGTCCCCGCCACGCACACTCCCAGGGGCTTCGACAGTGAACACCCCCTCTTTATTCTCTACACCTCGGGATCGACCGGAAAGCCCAAGGGCATTCTTCACACCAGCGGCGGCTACCTGGTCGGGACATACACCACCTTCAAGTACATCTTCGACATACAGGAGGACGACATCTTCTGGTGCACGGCAGACGTGGGCTGGATCACAGGACATTCCTACATCGTCTTTGGCCCGCTCGCCAACGGAGCCACCCAAGTGATGTACGAAGGCGCGCCGAACCATCCTGACTTCGGCCGCTTTTGGAGCCTGGTGGAAGAGTACGGGGTGACCACCTTCTACACCGCGCCCACCGCCATTCGAGCCTTCATCAAGGCGGGCGACAAGTTTCCTGACGCTCACGACCTCTCCTCCCTGCGCCTGCTCGGAACGGTGGGCGAACCCATCAACCCCGAGGCGTGGATCTGGTATCACGAAAAGATTGGATCCCGGCGCTGCCCGATCGTCGACACCTGGTGGCAGACTGAAACCGGCGCGATCATGATTTCTCCCCTTCCCGGCTGCACCCCGACCAAGCCCGGAACGGCCACCCTTCCGTTCTTCGGGGTGGATGCCGCCATCCTCGATGATGAGGGTAACGAGTGCAAGGCGGACGAGGGCGGAAAACTCGTGATTCGCAAGCCCTGGCCCTCGATGTTGCGCACAATTTACCGCGATCGCGCCCGCTACCGGAAGACCTACTGGAACGACTACCAGGGAATATATACCGCCGGTGACGGAGCGCGCACCGACAAGAACGGGAACTTCTGGATCGTGGGCCGCCTCGATGATGTCCTCAACGTCTCGGGCCACCGGCTCGGCACCGCGGAGGTCGAGAGTGCGCTCGTTTCCCACAAGGATGTGGCGGAAGCCGCAGTGGTGGGCCGGCCCCATGAGATCAAGGGCCAGGGCATCGTGGCCTTTGTGACCCTCAAGGAGGGTGTAAAAACCAGCGCCAGTACCGAGAAGGACCTCAAGGCCCATGTGACGAAGGCGATTGGCGCGATTGCCCGTCCGGACGAGATTCACCTCACGCCCGCCCTTCCCAAGACCCGCTCCGGGAAGATCATGCGCCGGATCCTGAAGGAACTAGTCGCCACCGGGGACGTCACCGGCAATGTCACCACTCTCGAGGATTTCACGGTGGTGAGCAACCTGCAGAAGAACTTGAAGAAATAGCGATTGCAGGGCGGATCGAAGCCCCGCAGCATAACAACCCCGCATGACACACTTCCGCTACTTTGCCTGGCACATCGCAAAAACGTTCGGCATTTCGATGACCCGACGTCACGCTTCGCATGCCGCCGCGGAGCTCCACCTTCTGCGGGAAGCGGATGAAATCCTGGGCCGGATGAGTTGGAAGGCCACCGAAGAGCTTAAGGAGCTCTCGGTCGAATACTGGAACCTCCGCAAGCTCACCAAACAGTACGATGGCCTCTCGGTCAAAGTCAGTTCCGCCGACGTAGACCTGCAGCGCTCGCACGAACAGCGGGCTGAACTCCTCGAGATGGTAGTCGACAGCACCAAGGACCTCGTTGTCGAACGCGAGTCCCTCATCAACAAGAGCGAGCGGCTGGGCGCCGAACGCGAAGCCATTCTCGGTGAAGCCCGTTCCGTGAAACGTCGCCACGACGGGATCAAGGCCAAGTTGGAAGTTCTCGCCGGCGAAGGCGCACCCCGCACTCCCGATGTCGACGAATCCAAAGCAGAGCTCCTGAAGCTCAAGAAACGCTTCAAGGCCCTCCGTGAGCGACGCGACACCTTGGCGGTCAAGATCGACAATCTCGACAACGAGGTCAAAGAAATCGACGGGCGCATCGAGAAGAGGCGTGCTGACATGCGCGACGAGGCCTTCGAGAGCTATCAGAGCATCGGAAAAGCCAACCGGGGTATTTCCCACACCCGGGCCGAACTTGGAATTCTTGAAACCGAGATGTCCGCTCTCTTTGGGGAAATCGGCCGCTACATCCTTGCCAACCACTCCCACCCTTCCCTGGACATGGTTGTGCGCAACAACCGCAGCCTGGTGAATCAAATGGCAGCGTTACGGATCTCCATCAATTTGAACAACCGGCTCTGCGGTCGTGAAACTCCCGCTCCCAAGGCCTGAGGTGCTCCACGCTGGATCGCGCGCAGTCGATCTCCCCAAGAAGTCCGGTCCTTCCGAAGCATTCTCGAAATGTGGCCCGATGCCCTCCCGCTACTCCCCGAGCTTCTCCAACAATTTCCCGTGCAACCCGCCGAAGCCGCCGTTGCTCAGGACCGCCACGACATCCCCTTCCTCTGCTTGAGCAGCGACGTGGTTCGCGATCTCGTCCACGGTCTCGAGGTAGCATGCATTCCCGCCCCGCTCGTTGACGTCGCGGATCAGTTTTTCCGGATCGAGCCGTTCGCCTTCAGGAAACTTTTCGAGATCCGCGATGGCAGGCACCACCGAGCGATCTGCGGTGGCCAGCGCATCAGCAAGTTCGGACTGGAAGATGTTGCGGCGCGTGGTGTTCGAGCGCGGTTCAAAGATGACCCAAAGCCGTGAGCCCGGGTAGCGTTGCCGCAGCGCACCGACCGCCAGTCCGATTGCGGTGGGATGGTGAGCGAAGTCGTCCACCACCTTGACTCCGCGCACTTCGCCGCAGAGTTGTTGTCGCCGGGCGATGCCTTCGAAGCTGGTGAAGGCCGTGCGAATCTCTTCCGGAGGGAGGCCGGCGAACAAGCCCCCCGCCACCGCCATGGCGGCGTTGCGCACATTGAACTCACCCACCATGGGCAAATGGTAGCGCTCTCCCACCAGGGTAAAACTGCTGCCCTCCGGTTCATAGAGGACCTCCTCAATTCGCACTTCACATTGCTCGCCAAAACCGATCGTGCGCACCGGGCAGGGTGCATCCCTCACCACCTCGAGAACGTTGGCGTCGTCGCCATTCACCACCGCCAGCCCCTGGTTCGGCACGATGTTGAGGAGGCGACGGAAGGTGAGCTTGATGTCATCGAGCGAGTCGTAAATGTCAGCGTGGTCGAACTCGATGTTGTTGATCGTGACGAACTCGGGCAGGTAGTGCAGGAACTTCGAGCGCTTGTCGAAAAAGGCGGTGTCATACTCGTCGCCTTCCAGCACCACGAAGTCGGAGTCCGTGAACTGCGCCCCGCACCCGAAGTTGGTGGGGATCCCGCCGATCATGAAACTGGGATCACGGCCGGCCGAGCGCAGGACCCAGGCCAGAATTGCGCTGGTGGTGGTCTTGCCATGGGTCCCGGTCACTACGAAATTACGCTTGCCTCGCAGGAACTGCTCTTTGAGAACCTCGGGCAGGGACTGGTAGAGCAGCCTCCGGTTGAGGACCTCCTCGGCCTCCTCGTTGCCGCGACTGATGGTGTTTCCGATGATCGTGACGTCCACGCTCTCTGGAATGTTGGAGGCCCGGTAACCTTCCATGATCCCCACCCCGCACTCCTCGAGGAAGGTGGACATGGGGGGGTAAACGTGTTGGTCCGATCCCGTGACCGTCAATCCGCGCGCCTGCATCGCAGCCGCCACGGATCCCATCGCGGTCCCGCAAACTCCGATGAAATGGTAGTGCCTCTTATCCGACATGGTGTCCCTGATCGTTCCGCCCTGCCGCTGGCTAGAATCCCGGCGCGGCAACGGTTGCGTCATCGAGCTCCTCTTTCCGCCGCTCCAGGATCCTATCCGCCGTTTCACGCACCATTTCCTCCAGCAGGTTGCGGAGATGGCTCCCCTGCCGGTAATCGGCCGGAGCGATGTGCTTCACCCGATCGGCATGGGTGCAGAGTTGGAAACATTTCTTGAAGCTGCGCCCGGAGAGGTCGTCCGGGTTGTAGACCGCGATGGCGTGGCCGCCGTTCTTCATCATGACGGTGAAGCACGGCACATCCGTCGGGCCGTCTCCCACGTAGACCATGTTCTGGAAGGGCACGGGGCGCAGTTCGGGAGGCATGTGATCGTTCACGTCGTCGTGATATTCCAACATGCCCTTGTTGATACGGAAGAGGAACTGCGTCTTGGTGGTGTGAGAGATCGTGCGCTTGGGAAAGCTGATCCGCCCCGCGCTGTCCTCGCCGAACTCGCAGCCGAAGATGGCCTTCACATAGGAGCGCAGGCTGCTTCCCTCAAGAAGGGCCTTCAGTCCGGAGGAGATGATGTAGTGCTCAATGGTAACCCCCGCAGCTTCGTGTTCCGGGCGCAGAACCGCAGCGGGAATTTCAGTGAAGAGCTCCGGCACTCCGGGAAAGTAACGCAACCCACGCCCCAGTTCGGTGAGGCGCGCATTGGTGACGCCGTCCATCTGGAGGTAGTCCAGGAGGCATTTCATGTAGGCCAGTTCCCCGTCCCACTGCTGTTCCTTCACCAACGTGTTGCAGCGGCTCCAGAACTGTTCGGGGTCGATCCCAAATTCAGGAAAGAGCACGTCGTCCTGCATATAGCTGGGACTCAAGGTCTGATCGTAATCATAGATCAGGGCAATGGTGCTCTGCGGAACCGCCATAAGCGCGCCCAAAGCAAGCAGTGCAAGGGGTTGTTAACAAGGAGAAGTTCCGTGAGCCACTACAGGTTGTGGAGAGAAGTGGCTGCACGCACAAGGGGTAGACGAGGGGCTTTGGAGGTCGGAGGGGGAGGGTGCTCGGCGTTGGACGGGAAGTGCGGGAGTCGCGTGGTTTTCCCGCGAAAACCCCACGGGCCAATTTCCAGATAAATCTCAGAGCCCGCGTTCAGGATCCAATCGGGTAGCTCCGTCTTGGGAGTTCCCCCGAAAAAGTGGACACGTTGGTCTCACGATTTTCTTGGCTTTAGTTTAGGTCTGGTTGGTGGGTTTGAAAGTGGTTTTCGAGGAATTGCTTGGGTGAGCGGTTCGCGAGGGAGCTGTGCTTGCGGCGAGTGTTGTAGAAGGTTTCGAGGTAATCGAAGATTTCTAGACGAGCTTCCTGGCGTGAGTTGAACACTCCTTGGAAAGGAAAGCCCTCGGTTTTGAGGGTGGAGAAGAATGATTCGCAGGCCGCATTGTCGTAGCAATATCCGCGCGCACTCATGCTTTGAGTGATTCCGAGGGATGCAAGTTGGGCGCGGAATCTCCGGCTCGAATACTGGGAACCGCGGTCCGAATGAAACAGAACGGTGCGAGAGTTCTTGAGGACTCGAGTGGAGTTCTTGAGGGCCTTGAGGACCAGATCGGTTTCGAGGCTCTCACCGATCGACCAGCCCACAATCATTCTGGTGTAGAGGTCCATCACGACCGCCAGGTAGAGCCACCCTTCACGAGTGGCAACGTATGTAATGTCTCCGACCAGGACTTGCTCTGGAGCTGTGACTTGAGTTTGGCGAAGAATGTTGGGTGAGGCCTGGGCACTCCTGCGCCCGATTGTGGTGCGAGGGCGGAAGGGCCTTTTGTGCCGAGCTTTGATCTTGTTTACCCGCATGAGGCGAGCCACTCGGTTCTTCGAGCAAACCACCCCACGGTCCTTCAGTTCATCGACCATTCGAGGGCTTCCGTAGCTGCGCAGCTTGCGATCGGTCCGAATGGCTCGAATCTCAGAAACGATTTTTTCGTTCTCGGTCGCGCGCTCGCCCTGCGCAGCCTGCAGCCACTTATAGTAACCTGAGCGACTGATCTGGAAGGCTTGGCACAGCTCGCAGAGTGGAAATTGATCCCGCATCTCTTCAATCATCCCATACTGTTGCGCGGGTCTTCTCCCAGTATGGTCGCGGCCTTTTTTAGAATCTCGCGCTGAGTGCGCAGGTGCGCGTTCTCCTTACGTAGGCGCTTAAGCTCGGCGGCCAGTTCCTGGATGCTCGCTCCGTGCATCTCGTCGCCTTCGGCTTCGAGCCTGCCTTCGCTCTGATCCAGGAACTGAGATCTCCATCCGTAAAGACTTCCGGTGGAAACTCCCAATTCCTCAGCGAGTTCAGCAACGGTCTTTTCGCCCTTCAGACAAAGCTGGACGGCACTGCGTTTGAATTCTTCGTCATAATGACGAAATCGTCTCGGTCGGGTTGACATTTTTCAGAGTCCTTTCTCATTTGGAGACCTTCTGTCCACCTTTTTGGGGGAAGCTCACTTGGGAATTGGGCCTTGGTGCTGAAGCCTCTTTGGAAATTGGGAAGTGGAAATTTGGTCGCGCTGCCGATGTGGTCGGAGTGAGTAGACGAAGGGGGAGAGTGTTCCGTTTTCAGTGTCCAGTATTCAGAGGGGAATGGAATATGGTCGAATTTCAGAGTTCGCCCTTAGACCTTCGACTCCCCTCCTCCCCCACCAAATCCGCCAAGGCGTCCTTGAGATTCGCGTGATCGAACTCGAACCCAAGCTTGATCAGGCGGGCAGGCAGGGCCCGACAACTTGCGAGCAGGCCTTCCTCTCCGAAGCCACCGAGCATGAGCCGCAAGGCGAAGCGGGGCGCGTGACAGAAGGCTGGCCGATGGAGGGCCCGGGCCAGGCTGTTGGTAAACTCGCGATTGGTAACGGGTTCCGGCGCGCAGAGGTTGAGCGGCCCGTGAAGGTCGTCCTGCTGTAGCGCGAAGGCGATGGCGGCCACTTGGTCCTCCAGATGAATCCAGGGCATCCACTGGCGTCCGGAACCCAGGCGCCCTCCGAGGCCCACGCGAAAGAGCTTCCGCAAGCGCTCCCACGCCTCACCCCCCTTCCCCAGGACGATGCCGGTGCGCAACGGCACAACCCGCACCCCGAGTCCCTCCGCCTCCACGGCCGCCGCTTCCCAGTCACGGCAGAGCACGGCCAGGCGCCCCGTGCCGGGCTCCTCCTCTTCCCGCAATTCCTCATTGCCACTCGATGGATAAATCCCCACCGCGGAGGCATTCAGGAGCACCGCTGGTCGCTCCGCAGGGTCCATTTGCTGCATCGCCCGCACGATGGACCGGGTCAGGCCTACCCGACTTTCGTGAATGTTCGCCCAAACCGCACGGGACCACCGCTGGGCGATGGACTCCCCGGCCAGGTTCACCACGGCGTCCAGTCCCCGCAGGTCCAGATCACCCCCAATGGCACGCCAGTGCTCTCCCTCGGGGGGCCGGCGGCTGAACCGGACGACCTCGAATCCCTCGCTGGAGAGGTGCCGGGCGAGCGCGCGACCGATGAATCCAGTCGCTCCAATTACTCCGACCGATTTGAATCCAACGCTCATCGCCCTCCTTCTGCTAACGCTGCGGTGGACAGATTCTAGCGGACTTTGCTCGTTTTTCTAAAATGATCCTGCGCCTCTTTCCCGACATTTTTGGTTGTTTCGGGCACCCGAATAAGAGTCCATGGCTGCATGCCCTTGGGTGGATTGGCGGGGTGGAAACAAAAAGTCTCCGATCAAGCGCCCAAGGGCGCGTTCGTTGCGCTTTTGTGCGCCTTCATCCTGACCCTCCCTGGCACCTACGGAGCACCCGATGATGACCCCGCCCCGACCGGTGAGGAATTGCTGAATATTCCCACTCCCGGCATTGGGGGAGTTGGTGCGACCGGCGACGCGTTCAACATCGTCCCCACCTTGCCCGAGAGTCTCAAGATCACGGGCGACTACTCGATCGAGTGGGATTCCACCACGGAGATCATCAACTACCAGGGTGACGTCCAGGTCCGCGCCAACAATGGCCTGCAGCTCTTCGCGGACAACGTGGTGATCGATCTCAAGAACAAGTTCGCTCGCTTCACGGGCAATGTGAGCGTCTACCAGGGTGCCATCCTGCATCGCGGAGACACCGCGACCTATCACTTCGAGGAAGAGCGCCTGGAAGCGGACGGTTTTCGTTCCGGCATGGATCCTATCCTGCTGGAAGCCGGCCGCTTCCGCATGGTGGAACGCAACGGTCGCCAGATCTTCGTCGGTGAGAACGCCGGGGTGACGACCGACGATATGCAGGATCCGTCCTTCTGGATTCGCGCTGATAAAACGACCGTCATTCCCAACGACCGCGTGATTTTCCGCAACATGAAATTCTACGCCGGAGACACTCCGATCTTCTGGCTCCCCTACCTCTCCCAGCCCCTTGACAAGGAGCTCGGCTATCACTTCATCCCCGGGGCCCGTTCGAACTGGGGCCCCTATTTACTGAACAATTACGGCATCATGCTCGGTGGTGAGAAGGATCCCGAGACCGGCGAACGCAGCGACGCCTGGCTCCTTTCGAAATGGCACCTCGACCTTCTCAGCAAACGCGGAGTGGGCACCGGAGTGGACTTGTTCGACACCCGCGTCAAAAAAAATCCCAACCTTGGTTGGCTCAAGCTCTACTACATTGGCGACCATGATCCCACCCAAACCCGGAGTGGGGTCAGCCGTCAGGATGTCGGTGAGAAACGCTTCCGCGCGCAACTGCGGCACCGGCTGCAATTGGAGGGTCTGATTCCGGGGGGCGACACCTGGTTCGACGCCAACCTGACATATCTCAGTGACCGCTTCTACCTGGAGGACTTTGATCCCGGGGTCTTCCGGATCGAACCCAATCCTGAAAACATCCTCGCCTTTACCCACCAACGTGATCGCAACTTATTCACATTTTGGGGCCGCTTTCGGACCAACACCTTTTACCAGACGGACACCCGCCTCCCCGAGTTTGCACTCGACCAAGTCCGGCATCCGATTTTCGGCACTCCCATTCTGCATGAGGGCCAGGTCATCCTGGGGCTCTACAACGAGCACCTCCCTGACCGCCAACGTCGCGAACTCAAAGCGGAAGCGGCAGGCCTTCCTCCGGGGCATTCGCGCATCACTGAAATCACCACCATCCTTGGCGAACACGGCTTCAGTCGTCTGCATATCTGGCAGGAGGTCTCCCTTCCGCTCGTGCTCGGCGGCTGGCTCAACCTCGTCCCGCGTGCGAGCATCGGATACACCAATTACCGGGCGGTAGACGGCCTCGGGAACAATTCTGAGCGCACACACCTGTTCGCGGGCGTGGATGCCTCGGTGAAGTTTTCGAAAGGATTTCCGGAGGTGCAAAGCCACGCGCTGGGGCTGGATGGGCTTCTCCACATCGTGCAGCCCTATGCCAACACTTCGTGGCTGGCGACTGACGAACTGGCCACCAGCTTCCCGCGCATCGACCGCCTGACCGCCAGCACTCGCCCCCGCCCTCTGGGAGTGGGACGCTTCAGCGCGATCGACGACATCGAAGACTGGGGCATCGTGAGGCTCGGCGCCCGCAACCGGTTTCTCACTCGCCGCGATGGGGGCACTCACGAGTGGTTGACCATCGACTCCTACTTCGACTGGTTCGCGGAAGACCCCGAATTCGACCGGGAGTTTTCCAATTTCTACAATGACATGGCTTTCCACCCGGTGCCTTGGCTCGATGTCGGGCTCGAGACCCAGTTTCCCCTCCTGGAGAAGGAAGGCGACTTCACCGAAGTGGCGGCGTCCTTTCGCTACATGCCCACCGACAGCCTGCAGATCAACATCCGCCATCGTTATTTGAACAACCACCTCATCCTGCAAAACTCAATCCGCTTCGAATATGAAGCCTACCAGCGCTTTAATGAAGATTGGGGCGCAGGATTCAGCCACCGGTGGGAGTTTGCCGACGGGATCCTGGAGCACCAACGGTATGCGATTCACCGGACCTTGGATAACTGGGCCATCACCCTCGGCCTCTTCCACCGCGACAACCGGGACAACGACGAGTTTGGCTTCGTCATTGGATTCACCCTCAAGGACTTCCCCAGCGTGAATCTGCCCTTGCAGGTGGATGCGGAGTAGGCTCGGCGGTCACCACCCTTACGGGTTGGGCGCATCCAGGGGGATCACCGGAGGCATGGTTTGCCTGACGGTTGCTGCGTTGCGCACCTTGGCAAAACCCTCGTTGATGGCCTTGAGAATCTCCAAGGCTCGGTCCTGACTCCGGTCCCGATAGATGACCCGCACGCGATTGCCATCCTGCTTTACGGTCAGCTTTGAGCGGAGCCGCGCCAAGGCCTCCAAATCGGAATCGAGCTTCCATCGGCTGACCAAATCCAAGTTGGAAATCACGGGCTTCAAGACCTCCTCGCTTTTCATCATCTCGGTCTCCTTCGCGATGATGGCCACCATGCTTTCATCCGGGGCCGATTGCACCCGGTAGGTGGCTACTGCGGCCCGGTCGCGGCTGATCCACATCCAGCCCAGGATCCCCCCGCCGACGAGTGCGAGAAGCAAACAGACCACGATCGCTGTGAGGACTCCCTTCCTGGACATGCCGATTTCTAGCAAATGCCCAACCCGGGCCAAGCGATTTCGGGAGTTGGTTGATTGTCTGAGCTCAAACGGCGGCGCGGAGCAGTTGACGGGACGAATCCCCATAAACGCCTGCTCGTGCCCTATAGTCTTGCGGCCCCGAGCCGCCCGCCCCAGCTTCCCGGCATGGAGTTTCCCCCCACAAACGCCTCGCTCCACGCACTGCCCAACGGGCTCACCGCGATTCTCCAGGAGGATCACGCAGCCCCGGTCCTCTCCGCCCACTACTGGGTGGAGACCGGCAGCCAGCACGAAGAACACTTTGCGGGAAGCGGGCTCTCCCACCTCCTTGAGCACATGGTGTTCAAGGGGACGGAGTCCTACGGGGGCGCCGAGCTCGCCACCCGGGTGAACTCGGCAGGAGGCCAATGGAATGCCTACACCACCTTCGATCGCACGGTTTACTACATCGACGGTCCCAGCGCAGCGCTCGACACCTTTCTCGAGGTGCTCTTCGAATTGGTCTTCCTGCCCAGGTTTCCGAAAGACGACTTTGAAACCGAGCGGGACGTGATCCGGCGTGAAATCGACATGGGAAAGGACGATCCCGATTCGGCGGCCAGCCACCTCCTCTTCCGCACTTTCTTCCAGCACGATCCCCGGCGACATCCCGTGATTGGACACCTCGGCCTCTTCAATGCGGTGAGCCATGAGGACATGACCGGCTACCACGGGCGCCGCTACCTGCCCTCTAACAGTTTCTTTGTGCTCTCGGGAGACTTCGAGAGCAGCGCGGTGCTCGACACCCTCTCCCCGCTCGCCGCCGGCCTCCCTGCCCAGCCTCTCTCCACCGTCAACGGGCTGCACGAACCACGCCAGCTCGGGCTCCGTGAATCACGACGGAGCTTTCCGGTTCCGGTCAGCAAAACCACCCTGGCGTGGCAGACCCCCGGGCTCGACCACCCGGACTCGCCGGTGCTCGAGTTGCTCTCCGGGGTCCTCGGCGGCGGGAATTCCTCGTATCTCTACCGACGGCTGCACGAGGAAGAGGGACTGGCCCACCACATCGGAACCTGGGCCTGGAGCCCGCCCGACGGCCCCGGCATGTTCAGCGTGTCGGCCGAGGTGGACCGCGAAAAGCGCGACAAACTCGAAGCGAGCGTCCTCGCGGAGATCGACCAGGCGATGCAAGGTGACCTTCAGGCCGACCTCGACAAGGCGCGCCGCCAGGTCTTCGCGCAGCAGTTCAAAACCCTCTCCACCGCTTCAGGACGCGCTTCCGACCTTGCCTCCAACTGGCACGAGGCGCGCAACCTCAACTTCACCCGCGACTACCTCGAACAACTCGACCGCGTGAGCGTCGATGACCTCACCCGCGTCGCGGGCACTTACCTGCGGGAGGACGGCCTCACCATTACCTCTCTCGATCCCGAGGAGAGCCCGACTGCGGCAGCCGTGGTGCGCAGTGGCAACGCGCCTGGAGAGATCACCACCCGCGAGCTCTCAAATGGTCTCACCCTCCTGCTGCGTTGCGACCCGCGGGTGCCCACCGTGCAGTTTCAGGGTGTGTTCGAAGCGGGCCGTCTTGCTGAAACGCCCGCCAGCTGCGGAATCAACGCCCTGCATGCCTCGCTTCTCACCAAGGGAACGGAAGCGCGATCGGCGAGCGAATTTGCCAATGCGGTGGAATCGCTCGGCGCCAACATCCAAGCCAGCGCGGGAAACAACACCTCCATCATCTCATCGTTTTGCCTCAAGCCCGACCTTCGCACCGTGCTCGCCCTCGCTGCGGAGGCTCTTCGCGCTCCCACCTTCCGCGAGGAGGCCCTCGACCAGGCGCGCGAAGTGCAACGGGCCGATCTGCGCGAGGCGCTCGAGGATCCCCTCAAGACCGCCTTTCGCATTCTGCGCGCAAAACTCTTTGGCGCCCAAAACTACGGTCTGCCCCGCCTGGGCACCGAAGAGTCCCTCACCGAGATGACCCGCGATTCCCTGCTCGCTCACCATCACGAGTTTGTGACCCGCAGCAATGGCGTGCTCGCAGTGTTCGGTGACATTGATCCCGACGCGATCGCAGATCATTGCGAAGAGCTCTTCGCGGGGCTCCCGGAGGGCGTGCGTCCCACCGCAAGCGCCGAGGGCGCAGGGCAGTCCGGCGAGGTCACGGCTTCCCTGGACAAGGAGCAAGCCGTGATCGCGATTGGTTATCCGGGAGCCTCCGTCGTCTCCGACGATGTCCCGGCCCTGGAACTCATCCACGACTATTGCGCGAACATGGCCGGGCCGCTCTTTAGCCGGCTGCGCGAGGAACTGGGGCTCGCCTACTACGTGAGCGCCACTCAATTCCATGGCGTGGGAACAGGCCTCTTCGCCTTCTACATCGGAACCTCGCCCGACCAGGCCGACCTCGCGCAGCGCGAACTCCTGGAGCAGATTCGAATTCTCACCGAGGAGGGCATCCCGGCCGAACCCCTCGAGCACGCCAAGACCAGCCTGCTCGCCGCGGACGCCATGGAAAACCAGAGCAATCACTCCATGGCCCAGATGTGCGCCCTCAACACCCTCTTCGGGCTCGGGCCCCATCATCACCAGGAGCACGCCAAACGCATTCGTGCTCTCACCGCTGAAGAGGTGAAGGAAACAGCACAACGCTACTTCGGAGGCGCGGCCCCGGTCATCGCCACCGTGAAACCGGGCCAGTAAGGAAGAACCATGGACAATGACCCACGCTTTGCCGACTTTGTGATCCTACAAGCCCAGAACGCCGGCATGTTCCTCGGGCAGATTCCCAATCCGACCAGTGGAAAGCCCGAGGTGAATATCAAGGCCGCGCGCCTCGTGCTCGATTCCCTCGAGATGTTGGAAAACAAGACGGTCGGCAATCGTACTCCCGAGGAGGACAAGCTCCTCCAAACCGCTCTCCTGAACTTGCGTTCACTTTACACCAAGACCGAAGGGCAGGAGGGTGAAGAGGAATCCCTTTGATCTCACTCCGCCGTCCATATCCAACTTAGCATCACCCGTGGCAGGCACGTTCTCCGGACTGGCAGCAATGGTGCTCGGCTCAGGCTCGTCCTCGTCCTTCGTCGCTCTACGCCAACGTTGGCCCCTGGCAGCCCAGCGAAATTTCCTCTTCCCAATTTCCAAACAGGCTTCAGCACCATGTCGCAATTCCCAATTTGGAGCCATCGGTCGGCGATTGAATCCTGAGTTCTGGCTCTGAGATTTAATTGGAAATTGGCCGGTCGAATTTTCACGGGCAACCATGAGACTCCCGCGCCCCCCCACGGTCGAATACGCATCTGTCCCGTGAATCGTGCATCCGACCTCCCGTCTTCGCTGTGCTACGCCGTGGCAAGCCGACCTTCGACCTGCCTGCCCACGATCTCCGCTCCCAACCTGGCGCCATTCGGACTAGCAGGGGTGTTCGCTCTCCCCATTCTTTCCTGAATTCGAACCAGCCAGGAGAAGTATCCTTCCCGGAGGAACAGTCCCCCGTGGAGTCTCCGCCCCACCCCTCGCATAATTCCGCTGATCCGGGAATATCCCCTTGGGGTCCGTCTCTCAACATCATGAGGCGCGCCTTATTCTCTACCCTTGCCACTGCCCTCCTCGTTTCTCTGCCCTCCGCGGGGGCAGACCCGGATCCCGTGGGACCCAAGAGCCCAGAGCTGGTTCTCATCAAGACCGTTCACCAGGCGCAGACCCTCCCGGCCGAGGTGAGCGCGGTGGAAATTCGTTTCTACAACCTCG
>JAYGGC010000039.1:0-18780 GCA_046581525.1 Roseibacillus sp.
CAATGGGACGAATGAGGGCCCCGATTCCAAGGATCAGGGCGATATTGCAGATGTTCGAACCCACAATGTTCCCCAAGGCCAAATCCCCCTTGGGCGGATCCTCGAGGTTGGCCTGGAGGCTCACCATCAACTCCGGGGCGCTGGTCCCGAAGGCCACCACCGTGAGCCCGACCACCAGGGGCGAGATGCCCAGCTTCAGCGAGATCTCCTTGGCCCCTTTCACGAGCCACTCCGCGCCCACGTAGAGGAGGCCAAGCCCGAGGAGGAGCCATAGGAAATCAGAGAGAACGTCCACGCGGCGCAGAGACAGCAGAATACGCTCCGAAACTCTACTATAAAATCCCGGCGGAATTCCATTTCCCTTCTCGCGCCGACACGCTAACTCCCCGCCATGTCACAGCATCGCATCGCGATCCTCCCCGGCGACGGGATCGGCCCGGAAGTCATGACCGAGGCCCTCAAGGTCCTTGCCGCGGCCTCTCATCAATTCGAATTCACCGTCAACCACGAAGAATTCCTGGTGGGCGGCGCAGCCCTCGACGCCACCAACAACGAGACCCCCCTGCCCGAAGACACGTTGAAGGGCTGTGAGGCAGCAGATGCGATTCTGTTCGGCTCGGTAGGCGGTCCCAAATGGGAGGACCTGCCACCCGAACGGCAACCCGAACGCGGGGCCCTCCTCCCTCTCCGCAAACATTTCGGGCTCTTTGCCAACCTTCGTCCCGGAGTCTGCCTCCCCGCTCTCGTTGAGGCTTCCCCCATCAAAAACAACCTTATTCCCAACGGCTTCAACGTCTTGTGCGTGCGCGAGCTCACGGGCGGGATCTACTTTGGCGAACCCAAGGAGCGCAAAGTGGTGGATGGCGAGGAGGTCGCCATCGATACCATGGTCTACCGCCGGAGCGAGATCGAGCGCATCGCCCACGTGGCCTTCAAGGCCGCGCAGGGCCGCGACCAGAGACTCTGTTCAGTCGACAAGGCCAATGTCCTGCAAAACTCCCGCCTCTGGCGTGAAACTGTGATCGCGGTTGCCGAGGACTATCCCGACGTCGAACTCTCGCACCTCTACGTCGATAACGCCGCCATGCAGCTCATTCGCCATGCCCCGGATTACGACGTGATCGTCACCAGCAATCTCTTCGGCGACATCCTCTCCGATGAGATGGCCATGATCTCCGGATCCCTGGGCATGCTTCCCAGTGCCAGCCTCGGCGAAAAGGACGAGAACGGCCGTAACTTCGGCCTCTACGAACCGAGCGGTGGATCCGCCCCCGACATCGCGGGCCGGGGCATCGCGAATCCAATCGCCCAAGTCCTCTCGCTTGCAATGCTCCTGCGCTACTCTCTCGAGCAGGGCGCGGCCGCCGACGCGATTGAGGACGCCGTGAAAATGACCATCACGGACGGCCTCCGCACGGGCGATATTTTCACCGGGGGAGAGGGCGAATCCAAGGTCAACACCGCCGAAATGGGCGCCGCCATCGTCGAAAGACTGTGAGAACATCCGGCTTTCGGAGCCGTATCCCGCATGTAGTTGGCAGAAGCCCCTGGTCAGGGGCATCATGCCGACGGACTCCTGACCCCGTCCACCGTCCTGCCCAATGATTCGCTGGTTCGCCCGAAACGATGTCGCCGCCAACTTCCTGTTGATCGCGATCCTCGTTCTGGGCTTGCGGGCGGCCTTTACCCAGATCCCGCTCGAGGTGCGTCCCAGCTACGAGTTCCGCGAGGTCGAGATCAGGATGAGCTACCGGGGCGGAACTCCCGAGGATGTCGAACGCACGATCGTGCTGCCGATTGAGCAGGCCATGGAGGGGCTCGCCGGGGTGAAGGAAATTCGTTCCGAGGTGCATTCCGGAAGTGCCGAGATCGAACTCGAACCCGATCGGGATGCCGACATCGACAAGATGCTGGAGGAAGTCCAACGCCGGGTGGAGTCCATCAGCACCTTTCCCAATGAGACCGAACGGCCTCGGATCAGGATCCCCAGCACGGACAGCTGGTGGGAGGTTTGCACCGTCATGGTTTACGGCGACCTCAGTGAAGACGACCTTCTCAAGGTTACTCACCAGGTGCGCGATGATCTCCTCAACTTGCCGGGCATCTCCCAGGTCCAACTCACCGGAAATCGCGATCGCGAGATCGGTATCGAAGCCGATCCCGACAAGTTGCAAAGCTACGGACTCTCGATTCAGGACCTCACCGATGCCATTCGCAGATCTTCCATCGACCTGCCGGCCGGATCGATCCGAACCAGCGGTGGGCGAATGCTGCTGCGAACCAAGAGCCAGGCTTACGATGGCGATGCCTACCGCAACATTATCATTCGCGCGCAGGATGGCGCCCAACTGCGACTGGGTGATGTTGCCAAGGTGACCGACGGCTTTCAGGAGAATCGAAGCCTCCTCCGCTACAACCGCGAGCGCGCCATGCGCATCGAAGTCCTGCGATCCGGCAGCGAGAGCGCCATCGACATTTCCAACTCCATCCGCGAGTACCTCGAGAAGGCGGAGACCAAGTATCCCGAGGGAATCGAGTTGGCAATCTGGGACGATGAGTCGATCTCGATGAGAGGGCGACTCTCCATCCTTGCCTCCTCTCTCGCCATCGGGGCGGTCCTTGTCTTCATCCTGCTCGGTCTCTTCCTGCGTCCAATGCTCGCCTTCTTTGTCATGATCGGCATCCCGGTGGGCTTCGCAGGAGGCCTTGCGCTCATGCCCCTCGACCTTCCCCTTGTCCCGTGGGGACCCATGACCCTGAATCTGATGAGTGTCTTTGGCTTCATCATTGTCGTCGGGATCGTGGTCGATGATGCCATCGTCACGGGCGAAAACATCTACACCAAGCTTCGCAAGGGAATGGATCCGCTGGAGGCCGCGGTCCTCGGAACCAAGGAGGTGGCCACTCCGGTGACTTTTGGAGTGCTGACCACCATCGTGGCCTTCCTGCCCCTGATGTCCTACGACGGCTTCATCGGCAACTTCGCTCGTCAGATCCCGCCGGTGGTGGCCGGGGTGCTCATCTTTTCCCTGATCGAGTCCAAGCTCATTCTGCCCTCCCACCTCAAGCATCTCAAAACCGGCCGAACCAACCTGGGGCCTTTTGCACGATTTCAAAAGTCGATTGCGGATGGCTTGGAAGGCTTCGTGCATCGCGTCTACAAGCCGTTCCTGCACGTTGCCGCGAAGCACCGCTACGTCACTCTGGCGATCTTCGTGGCCATGGGATTGACCGCCATCGGTTACCGCGTCGGCGGGCACATCAAGTTTGCCGACATGCCCAAGGTGGACCGCTACCAGATCTATTGCAGCATCAGCATGCCGTCGGACACTCCCTTCGAGAAGACCGACGAAGTGATCCTCAGGCTGACCGATGCCGCCGAGCAGCTGGCGGATGAGTTCAAGGATCCAAAGACCGGGGAGTCCCTCATCACTGCCATCATGAGCGGGACCGGCACCACCTATCGGCGCAGCTCCCTGGAGAACCAGGGGATGGTGAGCATCGAAATCCTCCCCCCGAGCATGCGAAGCGAGCCTGGGCCGGGCAATGACGTTCTCGAAGCGCGGCTTCGGGAAATTGTCGGGCCGCTCCACGAGGCTGACCGCTTCCGAATCTACAGTCAGGACGGGTATCGTCACGACGAGTCTGCGATCCAAATTGAACTTCGGGGGCCGGACTCGGACAAGAAGCGCGAAATCGCAGATCAGATCGAAGACCTGCTCGAAGGGTATGAAGGAATCTATCGTGCTGGAAGCGACAAGGGTCGTCGCCGTGACGAACTCGAGATCACCCTGAAAGACCGGGCCCGTGAACTGGGCCTGACAGAGGTCCAACTTGCTCGACAGGTGCGCTCGGCCTTCTTTGGTGACGAAGCCCAGCGTATTCAACGGGATCGCGAGGAGATCCGCGTCATGATTCGCCTCCCGGAGCGCCTCCGCGAGAACCTGCACACTCTCTATGCCATGCAGATCCGCACCACTAGCGGAGAGACCATTCCCTTCAGCCATGTGGCCAATGCCACCGTGGTGCAGGCTCCCTCCCGGATTGAACGAAAGAACGGCGCGCGCGTCATGCAAATCGGAGCTTCCTCAGTTGATAAGAGCACGGACATCATCTCCATCGCGGAGCGGGCAGCGCCCGAGATCGATGAGATCGTGGCCACTGCCGGAGGGGTCCTCAACTGGCGCTACACCGGGTCGATCGAGGAGCACTACCAAACCAAGGATCAAAACTCCTGGAACTGGTGGATCCTGATCATCGCACTCTATGCTCTGCTCGCCATTCCGTTCCGTGGACTGCTTCAGCCCATCTTTGTTCTCGCGGCAATTCCTTTCGGCCTGATTGGCGCCCTCATCGGGCACGTCATCATGGACATCCCCCTCACCCACCTTTCCTCCTTTGGCATGATGGCGCTTGCGGGTGTCGTGGTGAACGATTCGCTTGTGATGGTGGATTTTGCGAACCGAAGGAAGCGTGATGGTGCCGACGTGCGCGAAGCAATCCTCATGTCCGGAGTGGCCCGCTTCCGCCCCATCGTCCTGACTTCCCTCACTACCTTTGTCGGCCTGCTTCCCCTCATCCTCGATAAATCGATCCAGGCCCAGTTCCTCATTCCGATGGCGGTCTCCCTCGCCTTTGGAATCCTCTTCTCCACCGCCGTCACCCTTCTCCTCATCCCGTGCTTCTACCTTGCCTTTGAGGATGGCAAGGAGCTCTTCCTGAAGGCTTGGCGATGGTACTTCAACCCCTTCAAAGCTGAGCCGGAGACCTCCATTCCGCCCCCCCCACCGCCAACGCCCCCCAGCGCTCCTCCGCGCCATTGAGGGGCCCTCTCAGCACTCGAAGTAAAAAAAATAAGGCAGTTGCATGCCTTTTTCGTTAAGAAACATTAAATATTTACTAGCCAAAAATAATTTGCCTCGTTATTTTGTGGGGGTCCTCTCTCTCGAACCCACTCGCGGGATAGTTATGGCTGCTGGAACGGAACACACTCAAAACTTGAGGCTCAAAGAGACTCAAATGAATTTGGGCGCCGACCCTTGCGGCAGCTCACAGGGCGAAGATTTCGACGACAAGCTGCGAGATGCGCAGCAGCAGTTGGAGCTTCTGCAACATCAACGCGAAGAACTGGAACGGCAGAAGTCGGAACTGGATGAGCTCAATTGCCGCAAGGAGGAATTCATCAATGGCCAGATTGAAATCACGGAGCGTCTCGCGACCTCAGTGACTGCCATCGACCGCGAACTCTTTGAACTTCGCCAGGAGCTCGACGATCTCGAACAGACACGCCAATCGTTCGCGGCCCATCTCGCGCGCGTCGAGCAGGTGGAACCGGAAGGCTGGCAGCGCGATTCCCTCGGCGCCGAGCTGGATCGCGCCCTCCTCTTGCTCGAACAGGCCGAGGAGGAATTTGAAAGCGCGGTGTCCCACTTTGCCGGTGGACGCACGCGGGGCATCTTCGGCAACCCCACTCTCAGTGGCGGAAAGCCGCGCGGCTCCCGTGGTGAATTCATGACCAACCTGAAAAACGGGATGGCCTTCAACCTTCCCATCATCGTCCTGGGCGCCCTCGCTCTCCTCGTCTATTTCGTCAAATAATGGGATTCTTCCGGAAAAAGCCGAAACCCAACTGCCCCCTCAGCTCACGTGAGGAGCAGTTGCTTTCCCGCATCAACGAACTTGAAGAGTTCATCGAAGGCGCACCGGAGCGCATCCAGAAGGAGATGGAAGACGAAATCACCACCATGCCTCCGCCGGACGACCTCGAAGATCGCCGCCGCGAGCACAAGTTCTATTCGCAGTTGAGCCGCGGAGAAATCCGCAATGAGCACCGCTATCAAACGCGCAGCGCGGGGCTCTTTCTCCTGCTTGTGACCGCCATCGTCACGCTCTCGGCATGGATCTACTCGGTCCTGCACACCGTCTGAGATTCAGGCCGCGGAGCGCTCTTGAAACTTGACACTTCCACCGTGAAGCGTCCCCATCCCGCACGTGAGCGGAAGTCCTGACATCGACGTGGCCTATGTCGCCGGCCTGGCGCGCCTCGAACTGACCGAGGACGAGGAGAGGCAGTTCCAGCGACAGCTTGGGGACATCCTGGCCTTCGTGGCCACCCTCTCCGAGATCGACGTGGAAGGCGTGGAAGCGACGGCGCATCCCGCTCCCGTTCTCGATTGCTTCCGGGAAGATGCCGTGGTGGAGGGCCTCGAGCGCGAGCAATTCCTCCGCAACGCACCGGACTCCGCGCTCGAACAAGTTCGTGTCCCCAAGGTCGTCGACTCTTGATTCCCATGAACCTCGCATCCGAAAGCATCGCCTCCCTCCGCCGCATGCTCGTCGCTGGCGAAACATCGCCCCGCGAGATTCTGGAATCGGTGGCCACCGCGATTTCCGCGCAAAACGAGGAGATCGGCGGCTATCTCTCGTCCGACTTTGAGCGCGCCCTCATCGAGGCCGAGGGGGCTGACCTCGACAAGCCCCTGGGCGGGATTCCAATCGCGATCAAGGACAACATCAACGTTGCCGACCAACCCTGCACCTGTGCCTCGCGCTTCCTGGATGGCGCCTACCTCTCGCCCTACGACGCGACCGTCTCTGCCCGCCTGAAAGAGGCCGGTGCGGTTCTCTATGGGCGCACCAATCTCGATGAGTTCGCGATGGGATCGTCGACCGAGAACTCGGCCCTTCGACAGACGCGCAACCCGCATGATCGCGACCGCATTCCCGGAGGTTCTTCCGGCGGTTCAGCCGCAGTGGTGGCCGCCGACATGGCGGTGGCCGCCCTCGGTTCAGACACTGGCGGTTCCATTCGGCAACCAGCCAGTCATTGTGGAGTGGTCGGCCTCAAGCCCTCCTACGGCCGGGTGTCGCGCTACGGATTGGTGGCCTTCGCATCCTCGCTCGACCAGATCGGCCCGCTCACCAAGACGGTGGAGGACGCCGCGCTGCTCCTGCAGGCCATCGCCGGATCGGATCCCCGCGACTCGACCTGCCTCGACGACGAGGTGCCAGACTATCTCGAGTCGCTCGACCAGGGTGTGGCGGGACTCAAGCTCGGGGTGCCCCGCGAATACTTTGGCGAGGGTCTCGACCCCGCGGTTCGCGAAGCGATCGAGGGCGCCCTGAAGAAACTCGAGTCTGAAGGAGCCGAACTCGTGGAGATCTCCCTGCCCTCCACCGCCTTCGCAGTCGCAACCTACTACGTCCTCGCCACCGCAGAAGCGTCTTCCAACCTCTCCCGCTATGACGGCGTGCGCTACGGCAATCGCATCGATAACTCGAACGGGGTGATCGACATGTATCGGCAGAGTCGCGCCAACGGATTTGGCGCCGAAGTGAAGCGCCGCATCATCCTCGGCACCTATGTGCTGAGCTCCGGCTACAGCGACCAGTTTTACCTGAAGGCCCAGAAGGCCCGCACCCTCATCCAGCGCGAGTACCAACAAGCCTTCCAATCGGTGGACGCGATTGTGGGGCCGGTCAGTCCGGCACCCGCTCGCAAGATCGGCCAGAATGCCGACGACCCCCTGCAGGACTACCTCGCCGACATCTACACCATCTGCGCCAACCTCGCCGGGGTCTGCGGCATCAGTGTCCCGTGTGGTAGCGTGAACTACGAGGGCAGCAATCTCCCGGTCGGCCTCCAACTGATGGGCCCCCATCTCGGAGAACCCGCCCTTCTCCGCGCCGCTCGCGCCTGGGAAGTCATTCGCGATGCCGAGTAGGCACCTACCCCTCCGGGGTCAGCTCCCCGATCGCCTTCATCAGCTGATCCGAAATCCGTTGGTATCCTTCGCGGGATTTTCCATTCAGATCCGCCTGGTCGAACTCGACCGGATCGCCGATGACCACTCGAATACGGTGGGGACGATACTTCCCACCGCGCGGCCATGACTCGTAGGCGCCAAAGATGCGCACGGGTTGCACCGGGACCTTGCTCTTGGCAACCAGCATGCCGATCCCCGGCTTGGCTGCCTGCAACTCCCCGTCACTCGTGCGCGTGCCTTCGGGAAACATGAGGATCCGGTCGCCATTCTTCAGCTTGCGCAGGATCATCTTCATGCTCTTGAGATCGGCGTGTTCACGATCGATCGGGAAGGCGTTCAGCTTCGGATACAACCACCCGCCCACCCCCTTGAAGAGGGTGCTGCGCGCCAGGAAGGACACTTCCCGGGCGTAGGCGCCTGCCACGATGGGAGGATCCAGGTAACTCGCGTGATTGGCGGCCACGATCGCTCCCCCGGAATGGATCCGCTTGTCCCGATTGACCACTTCCAAGCCGCCCGAGTTGGCGGTGAGGATCGCTCTCGTGAGGGCGCGGGCTATCCAGTAGGGGGTCGTCATGGTGTGGCCGATTCTGGGTTGCGTTCAAACCATCCCTGCTCCCGCAGCACTTCCATGGCGGCATTCACAACTTGCTCGATGTTGAGCTCCGAGCTGTCAATGACCTGCGCACCGTCCGCTACCACGAGTGGCGATGTTCGCCGTGCGGAGTCCTGGCGATCCCGCAAGGCCACCTCATCGACCTGGCCTTCCGCAGCGCGGCGCTGATGACGGACTTCTTCCGAGGCCTCGATGTAGAGCTTGTAGGGGGTGTCTGGAAAAACGACCGAGCCAATATCGCGACCCTCCATCACGAGGTCCCCGAGATCGCGCAACTCGCGCTGCCGGGCCACGAGCAAGTGCCGCACCTCAGGCACCGCCGCCACCCGCGAGACAGCGGCGTTCACCTCATCGGAACGCAGCGCTTCCCCGGGGTGTTCGCCAGCAATGAGCACCATGGAATTCCGGTTCTCCACCGCGCAGTGAAGATCAATCTCTCGGAGGACCCCGACCACCGCGGCAGGATTTCCCGGATCCACGCCCCGTCGCACGACCTCGAGGGTCACCGCGCGATACATTTCTCCCGAGTTCACCATGATGAGCTCGAGGCGCGCAGCGAGTTCGCGGGCGACCGTGCTCTTCCCCGAAGCAGCGGGTCCGTCGATGGCAATCGCGTCGTATTGGTGAGTAGGCATGATCGGGAACTAGCGCTTCTTCTTGCGAATCAGGTTCAGATCGTTGAGGAATCCGGGATAGGAGGTCGCGATGCACTCCGCATTCTCGATCACCGTTTCGCCCTCGGCAAAGAGTCCCGCCACTGCAAAGGCCATTGCGATGCGGTGATCGCCGAAGCAATCGAGGGTCGTGCCCCGCAACCGGTTTCCCCCGATCACTCGCATTCCGTCGTCATACTCGGTGACGTCCGCGCCCATCGCGCGCAGGTTCTCGACCACGGCGGTGATGCGGTCGGTCTCCTTCACGCGCAACTCCGCGGCATTGCGGATCACCATGCGGCCCTGGGAGAGCGCCCCGGCCACCGCCAGGACTGGAATCTCGTCGATCAGGTTGGGAATCTCATTCTCGTAAATTTCCGTCCCGCGGAGCGCGCTTCCCCGCACTTCCAGGTTTCCCGCGGGCTCCCCGTCATCATTCTGGGTCTTTACCACATCCTTGATCCTGGCCCCCATGCGGAGGAGGACCCCCAACAAGGCGGTGCGGGTTGGATTCAGGCCCACATCCTGCACGAGGAGTCTCGAATCGGGCATGGCGGCCGCCGCCACGATCCAAAAGGCCGCACTCGATATATCGCCTGGAATTTCGATGTCCACGGCCTCCGGTTGCTGCCCGCCGTAGATCGTGATCTCGTTGTCCTCCTCTACCGTGCGCACTCGAAATTGCGCCAGCATTCGCTCGGTGTGATCGCGGGTCTCGGCCGGTTGCACCACGGTCGTCTTCCCCTTCGCGAACAATCCGGCCAGCAAGATCGCGCTCTTCACCTGCGCGCTCGCCACGGGCATGACATAGCGGATCGGTTCCAACTCGACCTGCTCGAATTCGAGGGGAGCGCAACCTTCCTGTTCGCCCGTTGCCTGGATCCTGGCTCCCATCTGCGCAAGCGGCTTGATGACGCGGCCCATCGGGCGGGTGGAAAGGGACTCGTCGCCGATCAGTGCGCTCGAAAACTTTTGTCCCGCGAGGACGCCCGCGAGCAGTCGCATGCCAGTCCCTGAGTTTCCGCAGTCGATCGGACCATCCGGCTCCTTCAGATGCATGCGTCGCCCGTGAATCAGGAGCTCCACCGGGCCGTACTCGTTGGTCTCGATGTACTCGCACTTCACACCGAGGCTTTCCATCGCTCGCAGGGTGTTGAGGCAGTCCTCGCTGGGGAGATAGTTGCGGATGCGGCAGGTCCCGTTGGAGAGGCCTGCAATGATTGCGGCGCGATGGGAAACACTCTTGTCCCCGGGCACCGTCATCTCAATCGAAATGTCGCTAATAGCCTTTATTTTCAGCAGGTTAGGACTACTCATGATCTGTCTTTGTGAGGCGTTGGCGGCGCTCCTGGCTCTCCTCCAGGACCGCGGTGAGCGCATCCTCCTTGCCTCCTTCCAAGAGCTCGGCCAAGCGCTCCAGAACCCTTGCGCTCTCGCGCAGCGGGGGGACGACCTGGTGGCGATTTTCCATCAGGATCTCGGCCCACATGAAGGGATCCCCCCCTGCAACCCGGCTCGTATCGCGCAATCCCCGCCCGGCGAATTTGCCGTCCTCCTCATTTTCGAGCGCAACCAGGGCACAGACCACCGCAAGGACGTGGGGAACGTGACTGATGCGTGCCACCAGTCGATCGTGTTCGGCCGCGCTCATGATCGCAGATTGTGCGCCCAACCCGGCCCAGAATCCCACCAGTCGATTCACTTCCTCATCGGGCAGTTCGTTCTCGTTGGTCAGGATGCAGGGCGCGCCTTCGAAGAGATCCGGGTGCGCGGCCTTGAATCCACTGAGTTCCGAACCGGCCATGGGGTGACTTCCAATGAAGGTCACCT
Organism: Roseibacillus sp.; assembly: GCA_046581525.1. Classification (GTDB taxonomy): domain Bacteria; phylum Verrucomicrobiota; class Verrucomicrobiia; order Verrucomicrobiales; family Akkermansiaceae; genus Roseibacillus_B. The sequence goes on from JAYGGC010000039.1 coordinate 10,866, forward strand.
CCTTTTCCTTCATCAGCTTACCAAGCGACTCGTGGGGGTGCACTTTGACGCTCCCCACGTCCGTCACCAAGGTGCCCGGCGCGACTCCGAGCTCGATGAGGCGCCGGCCGAGGTCCTCCATCGCTCCGACCGGCACTGCCAGGATGATCAATTCTGCATCCTTGATCGCCAATTCGAGATCGCTGGTGACATGCTCAAATCCCGCCTCACGGATTTCCGCCACCCGTTCCTGGTTGCGTCCCCAGAGAACGACCGAAAATCCAGGATGGCGTTTGGTCACCGCCAACGCGACCGAGCCACCCAGCAAGCCGGGACCTAACACTGCGATACGGCGAAACTCAGTCACACGAGTGGTAAGCAAACCAAGCACAAGGCCCTCTGACAAGGCCTGCCAGTAAGAATGGCGGGGTCTTTTCTTCGGCCCGGATCAGGGTACGCGAAACTTGTGCTCCGGGTCAGGATCGTTGGGATCACGCACCAGGGTGCCCGGGGGGATGGCGCGGACATCCACCGGGTCGTTGGTGAACGGATTGAAGACAAAGCCCTCTTTTCCGGGAATGGTCACCGCGGTGCGATAGTCCCTTTTCGGCGGAGGGCTCGGGTCCGGATCGCGCGGATCGGCCGCAGTCTCCCTATTGTAGCGGGCTTCCGCATCGCGACGGGCCTCTTCGCGGGCCTCGCGGATGCGCTGCTGTTCTTCGGAACTAATGGTCCCGTCGAGGGCCGCGGGATCCGGGGACTGCGCCATGAGGGGGGCGCGGGGATTCGCCGGATACGGGTTGCTGCACGACGAGAGCAACCCGCACAAAAGGCCCAGGGGTAGGAGGAATCGGTTCAAATTCATGACTGAATACGGAGATGAACGGTACGGCGGGAAAACCCGCACTTCGCACCGCCGTCATCATGCGGCAGGTTTGCCCAGAGTCAAGCCGGGCCGAGAAACGTCTAACAGGGGCCCGCGGTGACGAATGGTCGGGATTTCTTTGATTTTCGAGCTGTGAAATGGACAAATAGCCCCGTCATGCAGGAGACCCTACGCGCTCTTCGGGACCAAATCCGGGCTTTTTTGTCAGCCCCGGACGACGGTTTTGAGGATCTTGCGTGGAGAATTTTTGAGTTTCAGTTCACCTACAACGCCCCCTACCGCGCTTTCTGCAAGTCCCTCGACACCACGCCCACTGCGATTCGATCTTGGGATGAGATCCCTCCCGTGCCAGCAGATGGGTTCAAGGGCGCGACTCCGCTCAGCTGTCTTCCCGCGAACGAGTGCGAGCGGATTTTTCTCACTTCGGGAACCACCGCCGAACGCCGGGGCCGCCATTTCCTTGCAGACACCGTGCTTTACGAGGCCTCGGTCCGCGAGGGCTGGAATCGGGCCGACCTCCCCAAGGGCTTGCCATCGCTCTTTCTCTCCCGTTCTCCGGCGGCGGCCCCGGACTCCTCCCTCGCTTGCATGTTCGGCTACCTCGCCGACGAGCGCAGTCCCTGGCTTCTCACCGAGGAAGGCTCGATCGAGATCGGCCCCCTCGAGGAAGCCTGCTCGGCCGGAAAACCAGTGCTGCTCTTCTCTACCGCCCTCGCCTTTCGCCATTTCTTCGAGCAGTTCCCGGAACAGGGTCCCCTGCCGCCGGGCAGCTGGGCCTTTCAGACCGGCGGCTACAAGGGCGTCTCGGAAACCTGCCGACCTTCCGATCTTTACGAGGCCATCGAGTCCCAGCTGGCCGTGCCGGCCGAGCGTGTCATCAACGAATACGGCATGACTGAGCTGAGCTCGCCCTCCTACAGCGTGGGTCTCGATCATCCCCATCGCACCCCTCCCTGGCTCAAAGTCCGCTCAATTCATCCCGAGACCAATCAGCCCAGTCAACCGGGGGAGCTCGGACATCTTGTCTTTTGCGATCTCGCCAATCTCAACTCCGTGGCCGCGCTGCGCACGGAGGACCTCGGCACCGTGCTCGATGAGCACACCTTTGTGCTCGCCGGTCGCGATCCTACGGCCTTGCCTCGCGGATGCTCCCGTGCCAGTGACGCCTTTCTTCAGAACCCATGATCACCCGTGAACGAATCGCCCTCCTCGGGGAATGTTCCGCGCTCTTCTCAGCATGGACCGGACCGTTTGAGACCGCCACCCTGGGCGCGTGGCTCGTGGCCGAACTGGGCGATGAAGAAGCGCTCGATCGCCCCGTGTCACATGGTCCCCTGCGATGCCAGGCAAGAGCCCCTCGGAGCCTCCTCCACGTCGTGAGTGGCAATACTCCCCACGCCGCCTTCCAGGCCCTCTTGCGCGGACTGGTGGTGGGTGCCCGCAACATGGTGAAGCTGCCTTCTTCCGGCTTGCCCGACTTCGAACAAGCCGTCGCGCAACTTCCGCCGGCACTCGCTGCCATGGTTGATCTTGTCAACGAGTTGCCTCCTGGGTGGAGGGAAGAGTTCGACTTCGTGGCGGTCTTCGGAAGCGACGAAACTCTTGCTTGGTTCCAGGAGCAGACCCCGCCCAAGACCCGCCTCCTCCTCCATGGACAAAAGCTCAGTATCGCGCTGGTGGGCGGTGACCTGGAACATGCTGCGCGCCTCGCCGCACAGGACGTGAGCCTCTTCGATCAGCAGGGCTGCCTCTCCCTTCACGATGTCTATCTCACTGCGGAGGCGGGGGGCACCCCCGCACAATTTGCCGCCCTGCTTGCCGAAGAGATGAAGGCTTTCAATGAACATACTCCACGCGCCCCGCTCTCCCCGGCCGATTCCGGGGCGATCACCACAGTCCGCGAATCGATCCGCTTTGCAGCAGCCAGCGAACCCGATGCCTACGCCCTGTGGGGGAGCGTGGGGTCCACCGACTGGACGGTCATTCATGAGCGCTCCCCCACCCTCAAGATCAGCCCCCTCAATCGGGTGGTCTATGTCAAGCCCTGGCCCGTATCCGGCACACGGGAGGCCCTGGGTCCCGCCCTGACCCATCTTTCGACCCTGGCCAGCCATCCCTTCGATCCCAATCCCGCCTCTGATCTTCTCGCCCTCGGGGCGACCCGTCTCTGTCCTCTCGGCGAAACTCAAAATCCGTCCCTCTTCTGGCACCATGACGGGCGGCCTCCTCTCGCCTCGCTGGTGACTTGGGTCGACCTCGGCTAAGCGATTGCAGTCCGCCTCTGCTCGCTCCATCTTCTCCGCGTCCCCCATCGGTCATGCCAGAAGTTCCCATCCAAACCATCGGCGTGATTCGCGAGGCGATCCCCGATCGCGTTTTTCGGGTAGAGCTCCCCAATGGCAAACTGGTGGTGGGCCATCTTCCGCGCCGCCTCTCGGACCTCGCCATTCGACTCACCCCCGGCGATCGGGTGGAATTGGAGATGACCCCCTATGATTTTGAGAAGGCTCGCATCGTGGGCCTCGCAGACCAACCGCATGAGTAACGAACGTCACTACATCATCGGCACGGCCGGACATATTGATCACGGGAAATCCTCTCTCGTGCACGCCTTGACCGGCACCGATCCGGATCGCCTCCCCGAGGAGCAACGCCGAGGGGTGACCATTGAACTCGGATTCGCCCACCTCGCCCTTCCCGAGCCCGCCAATCCCGACACAATCTATGAACTCGGCATTGTCGATGTCCCGGGGCACGCCGACTTCGTCAACAACATGGTGGCCGGGGTAGGCGGGATGGACGTCGCCCTCTTCGTGGTCGCTGCCGACGATGGCTGGATGCCCCAGTCCGAAGAACACCTGCACATTCTCACGTTCCTCGGTATTGAGCGCGCCATCATTGCCCTCACCAAGGCCGACCTCGCGGAGGATCTCGACTTCTCGGCCGAGTTCGTCCGGGACAGTCTCCAGGGATCGATTTTCGAGAGCGCGCCGATCATTCCGGTCTCTTCCATCACCGGAGCGGGAATCGAGGACTTGAAAGCGGAGATGTGTGTGCAGCTCGCGGACGCGCCACCTCCCTCCAACTTCGGCAAGCCCCTTCTCCCGATCGATCGGGCCTTTTCGGTGAAGGGAATCGGCACCGTCATCACGGGCACTCTCTCGGGCGGTGAGCTCAAGGTGGGCGATCGTCTCCTCCTGCAGCCGGACATCACCGAAGCCCGGGTGCGCTCGATCCAGAATCACAGCAAGTCGGTGGAGTCAGCCTCACCGGGAATGCGCACGGCCCTCAACCTGCCGGAGCTTCCCGTCTCGTCCAAGCATCGTCCGGGCGCGCGCCGCGGAACACTTTTGACCGGTCCCGACGCCGGCGAGCCCTCGGATACCCTCAACCTCACCATGCGGCGGCTCACTCGGGAGATCCCGGGACAACTCGCCACCAAACGGGCCCTGCCCTCCGGACGCCGGGTGCGCGTTCACCACGGTTCCGGGCTGGTCGGCGCCCGCATCTACTTTATCGAAAGCCGCAGCATTGCCCCGGGTGAAACGCAGCTCGCCCAGCTCCGTCTCGATGAGCCCCGGTTCATGATGATTGGAGATCATGTCGTCATCCGCGACTGGTCTGGCGAAGCGACCCTCGGTGGCGGAGTGATTCTCGATGCGGAGGCAAGCCGCCGCCGATTGCGCAACGAGGATCAGATTCGCTTTCTCCATCAGCGTGCCAAGGCTCCCAATGATCTCTCCGTTTTCCTGGAGTCCTTGCTCGAACGCGACTCCTACCTCTCGTTCGACGGATTGAATTCCCGTCTGCGGTTTTCCGACGCCGAACTCGACGCAGGAATCGACGCCCTGGTTGAGAAGAAGATCGCCTGTCGCATCGGGGACCGCCTCGCGGCTGCGGAGTGGTGGGATTCCCTCCTGAACCGCTCGGCGGACTTGGTCGGCGCCTACCACAAGAAGAACGCCGACCTGCCGGGCCTGCCTCTCGCGGACCTGCGCCAGGGCATCATCGGCCGCCTTCCCGACGAAGGTCTTTTCGATGTCGTGCTGCAACACCTCGGCGAGCGCGGCATCGCCCAGCGAGGGACCATCCTGGCGGAGGAGAGTTTTGATCCGAGCCTGCCAGACGAAATTCGAGCGGCGGCCGATCTCATTGAGAGGACCCTTGCCCAAGAACCGCTCAACCCTCCCGGTCGCGCCGAGTTGGCTGCCGACTCACCTTCCCGCCGGGCCCTCTCCTTCCTCATCCGCAGCGGTGCGGCCACCGAACTCACCGACAAAGTGGTCATCCTCACGGACTCGTATGGGGACGCCTGCGCACAGGTGCTCTCTTTCATCAAGGCCCACGGCCAAGCCACCGCCAGTGACTTGCGCCAGCACCTGGGCACCTCCCGACGCGTGATCATGCCGCTGCTCGAGCGGATGGACGCGGAAGGCCGGACCCGGCGCCAGGGAGATTTTCGCACCGCAGTCTGACCAGCTGAAATTGCCCTCCCGGCCCGCCAGCGCACCCTCCGGGATGCCGCAAGGCCGCCCATCCGTTGATCCAACCTTGAATTCGGCGGGGGCCAGGATCCCGTAGTGTCCAGAAACTGGAATCGTCGAATTCATGGCGCATCCCGGTAGTAGTAGCGAAGCAATCCGCCAAGCCGCTCCTAGCATTGCAGCTCCGTTGCGATCATTACGAATACCAGCGAAGACCGCAGCGGAGTGGAAGAAGATCGCGCCGCGAATTGGGTGGGGTCTGTGCTGCCGTCAACGAACTCGGGCGAGCGTGTTGCGCAGGCGTGGGATTCTCTTGCCATGGCGCGACTGGCTCGTCTTCAGCTGATGTGGGCGACTGTTGGCGCATCAGAAGCAGAGGGGCTTCGAGAAGCAAGTGGCGAAGGACTGTTCCTAACCTAGATCGGACGCGCCACGGTGAGAGGGAGGTCAGGCGTTGCAAATTTCGGCGCACATCCCTATGATTCATCCAACCAAGATGGTTGAGAAATGAATACACGATCCAGAGGACCGTTCAGGGGGGACTCGCTGTTCCCGATCATGATTGCGCTCGCTACCCAAGCTGTTTGCACGGCCGCGGCCCCTGAGAAACGAACCGTGGTCTGGGACCTCAAGGCGCTTTTCGAGGTGCCTAAAGTTCACACCACGGAGGAGCGTCCCGCCAAGGGCATGCGCTCGTTCTTCTATGAAGGGGCGGACTACAAAGGCAAGCCGACTTGGGTCTTCGCCTACTACGCCGCCCCGGAAGGGACGGCCCCTGCTGGCGGTTGGCCCGCAGTGGTGTGTGCCCACGGCGGCGGCGGCACGGCCTATCCAGAGTGGGTGAAGTATTGGAACAGGAAAGGCTACGCGGCGATCGCCATGGATCTAGAGGGCCATCTGCCTGGCGGAAAATCCCATCAGGTCGAAGGCAACTTTCCGGTCGGGCAAGCACACGACAAGGCCGGACCCTCGCGCATCGACTGGTTTGGCGACCGGGATTTGCCCGACAAGGAGCAGTGGTTCTACCACGCGGTGGCGGACGTGGTGCGCGCCAATTCGCTGCTTCGCGCCGTGCGAGAGATCAACAGTGAGAAGATTGGCCTGACTGGCATCTCATGGGGCGGCACGGTCGCCAGCGCCGTCGCGGGCATCGATCCACGCTTCGCTTTTGTCATCCCTGTCTACGGCGGCGGCTACATCCACGAGAGCGACAACCCGGGTCTCGCCCAGTGGTTCCCACCGAAGAATATGACCCCCACCCAGTTTCGCGACTACCGGACGAAGTGGGATCCGTCCGCCCATCTTCCCCACGCGAAGATGCCGATGCTGTGGGTGACCTCGGTGGCCGACCCCGTATTTCAGATCGATATCTTTGCGAAGTCAGCCCAGGACGCAGCCGGGCCGAGCACCTTGTGCATGCGCCCCTGGATGATCCATGCCCACGGGAACGGGTGGAATGATGCGCCTGAGATTGGGCAGTTCGCCGACAGCATCGTGAAGGGTGGCCCGCCGTTGCCGAAATTGGCACGGCCGGAAATTGATCGCGGCACTGGATTGGTACATACGAAATTCACTGGCAACGAGAAAATTTCCGAGGCTTGGATCTACCTCACTACGTCCAAGGGAAATTGGAAGGGCCGCAAATGGCATTTTATTCAGTGCAAGATCGGCGAGAAGGAACTGGTAGCCCAAAAGCAACTCCCTGAAGGAACCACGGCATTCCTAGTCTACGTATTCAAGGACGTCGGCGGCTTCCGCAGCAATCACGCCGCCTCGGAGCTCGTGCTGACGGACGAGGATACACCGAATCGACCCGAGGCCGGGGCAAACCAGCTCAAAGGCGATGCGGCAGACAAGCCGATGGTGTTCGCCGACCCGGCGAAAAACCCGACCATACCCGCGGTCGGCGGTGTCAGGTGGTTTTGGCCCACCCACGCGCGGAATTACGAGCGCAGAAAGGCCGGAAACATCGATCTGTGTTTCCTCGGTGATTCCATCACGCAGGGTTGGCCGGGCGACATGTTCACGGACTTCTATGGCAAGCTCAACGCGGTGAACTTCGGCTGCGGCGGCGACAAGATTCAGCATCTGCTGATGCGGCTGGAGGGCGATGACGGCGAGTTGAAGGGAACCTCGCCGCGCGTGGTCGTGCTGCTGATCGGGATCAACAACATGGGCGACAATACCGCCGAGGAAATCGCCTACGGCACCAAGAACATGGTGAACCGTATCAAAAGGGAATGCCCCAAGACGAAGATCCTCCTGCTCGCCATCCTTCCCACCAAGGGCACCGGGGGCGACAAGATCAAAGCCGTCAATGCGCTCACGGCCAAACTCGATGACCGCAAGAGGGTCCGATTCCTCGACATGGGCGCGAAGTTTCGCGGCAAGGACGGCAAGGCCGTTGACGTGCTGTACCGCGACGACGTGCACCTGAGCCGGAAAGGCTACGAGCTGTGGCACGTCACGATGAATCCGCTGCTCACGGAGATGATGGGAAAGTAACCGCCCGATCACCCTGTTCAGCAATCGACACTACAATAAGCCAACCGCGGCCGATGACATT
>JAYGGC010000197.1:0-63977 GCA_046581525.1 Roseibacillus sp.
CGGGCCGATATCGAGAAGGTGCTCATGGCCTATGGCGAGTGGATGGAGTTTCCCGACTACGAGGAGATTCACAATGTCGACTGGGCCACCGCCGAACGTTCCGCCCAGGATGCGAATGTTGGCGAGCTCCTGGATCGCGAAGCGGACCGTGTGCTGGAAAGAATCTCGGAGGGAGAATACTGGGAAGACGGTCAGCTCCAGACGCAGACCATCCTGCTCGACCTCTCTGATTTTGTCGAATCGATCGCGCAGATCTACAATCCGGATTCTGACCGGGCGATGTTGGAGACCAACCTCGAGGAGTTGCTCAAGGCGATCAACCGGGTCTCGCTCCAGGTTATCCTGCTTCTTGAAGAAGTGCCCCTCCTTGATGTGAAGGAATGGAACCTGCGACAGGTCTCGGAAAACGTGCGCAAGGCCAGCAAGGTGGTGAAGAAGTACGAGGACCTGCAGCCTATTCTCAATCCGGTGCGCTACCTGTTGCAGGGCAGCAAGTTCCTGCTCGCCTCCAACCCGCTCCTCGCCGCCGGCTGGATTGCCGGATCCCAGTTGATGTGGAAGGGCAGCAAGAAAATCGGGAAGCGATCGCTGGATGGCTATCTCCTGAGCCTCGTGCGCCAGATGCTGGGAATCGTGGCGTGGGAAACGGCCTCGATCTACGATCGCACCAGCCGCTTCCGCGACCCGGAGTGGGTCTACGGAGTTGAACTTGCGCACCTCGTCAGTGAGTTTCCCCTTACCCGGGACAGCCTGCGCGGGGCGCTCAAGGAACTGGGCACCCTCTCGTTGCGCAGCAGCTACGACCGAATCTTCCTTTACCGGTGCGTGGCCCAGCACGTGAGCCCGAAGCCGGACCGCTTTGAGCAAGCAGACCTCCTCACCGAGGAATCGCGCAAACAGATTGCCGAGTGTCTCCACGAGTTCTTCAGTGAACACGTGGTGGAGGCCAAGGAGAAGAAAGTGAGCTCGTGGCGAAAGGGCGTGAGCAAACGCCTGGGCGTGAGTATCACGCCGGTGGCGAGTTAGATTCGCAACGACAGATTTGGGAACAGGTGATCGTCGGAGCTTGGTAGCGGACAAACCGATTCATGTTCGGCGAAAAGTCCACCCTCCAAGTTCCAGATAAATCTCATGAGCAATTCCAATCCCAGTCCCAATCCCGACCTGCCGGAGCCGGACTGGCGAGCTCTTGAGAATTGGGGCTGGGCCCTGAGATTGAGAATTATCTGGAGCTTGTGGGTTCGAGTTCCCGCCAAATGCGAGTGACCTGTGATCTCTGAAGCGCGTTCCGACAGCCCTTCCCGATCACTCCTTACTTCCAGGTATTGTCCTTCAGCGGTTTCCCGTTGGTGGTGAGGATCTGGAAGTGATGAAAGCCGTGTTGGCCGCCGTTGTATTTCCAGACCACCTTCTTGTCGCGGGTCACTTCGGTGAGTTTCACCCGATCACCATTGGCGTGGTAGCTTGTGATCACGGTGTTTCCGTTGGGGAGGCGCTGCACGCCGCAGGCGTCGTCGAAGAGTTTTTCGCCGATGTCCTCGTTGTCCACCTTCCACACGATCTTGCCCTCCCCGTCGACCTCGATCACGCGGTTGCCGTTGGTGCAGCCGATGAGGGTGTTGCCGTTCGCGAGCCGGATGGCGGTGAAAGGCCAGTCCCGCTTCTCACGTCCGCGGTCGTCGGTGGGAAAGGTCTTGAGGACCTTGCCAGTCTTGGGGTCGTACTCCTTGACTGCAAAGTCGAGCAGGTGGGGTGCAATGTAATTTCCGCTTGGGAGGCGGCGCAGCATGCGGGTCTGCATGTGGGTGTTCTTCTTCTGGCACGCGAGCGGCATGTCGTGAAGGACCTCGCCCTTGCGGTTGATGGTGCGCGCCCGTGGCTCGGGTCCGAGTTCGGCGATGAGGAAGTTGCCGTCGGGGAGAAGTTGCACCGTGCTGATCTCCTTCTGCTGTCCCTGGTAGGAGAAGACGGTCTTCTTGGTGGCCCGCTCGATCTCCGCCACGCCACCCTTCGGGTAGTCCTTGCAGGGATAGACCGCGAGCAGGACATTGCCGTTGGGAAGAACCCAGCCGTCACTGGCGGGGAGATCGATTTTCCATTCCACCTTGCCGTCTTCCCCGACGATGGAGCTGCGGGCTCCCTTGCCGAGACCGAGAAAAGAATGCGTGATCTTGCCCTTGTGGTGATCGGCGTGAAGGGGCGGGGCGAGGAGGGCAAGCAGCGCCATCCCGGCGCTCCAACGTAGGAGTGAGTTGCGAGTCATTGTCTTGCACTGACGCAAGAATGAGGAGAGAGCAAGGTTGGAATGCTGGAGCATCCGCGAAATCGAGACTTGGATCGGCTTGGCGCTTGCCCGATCGCTACCTGATCTTCCTGGTGGGTGATGACGGAAATCGCCAGCGAGGGTCGCCTCTCCATGTCTGATTGGCTCGCAGGCACGAGATCTTCGGAACGCTACAGAGCAGCGATCAGCACGACGAACACGATGCTGGCGATCAGAGGTGGGGAGTCACCCCCTCGTTTACGACATGGGGGCCAGCGATGTCCGGATCTGAAAACTACTTCGTAGAAGGTTGAGCAGTTTCAGTCGCTTCTTTGGAGGGCGCCTACTTGGCGTGGCGCTTGGCGAATACGGTGTTGAATTCACGGAAGGAAAGAGTGCCGTCGCCATCGCGATCAATCTTTGCCACCGTCTGCCTGGCCTTCTCCGGGTCGGCCATGCCAGGGCTCTTCTGGAACTCTGTGGCGGTGACCTTGCCGTTCTTGTCGACATCGAGACGCGCATACGCCCGCGCGGCCGTGATGCGAGTAGCGAGTGGTGTCAGGGCTGACGGTTCGCCATCGGATTCACCACGATTTCGGGCTTTCGTTTCGCCTCCCGGCTCGGCGGGAAGGTCGACCGGAGGTCGCCTCGTTTCACCGCGCGCGATCCGCTCACGCATGCTCAGTGGGTCGGCCATGCGGCTGCCGTGCAAGTCGTCGATTTCGGTGCGATCGAGTTTTCCATTCTTGTCTTTGTCCATCTGATCGAAGCGGGCTCCGCCGCCTCGAAATTCGTTTTTCTGGATCACTCCATCGCCGTTCTTGTCGTTCCTGGAGACGAATACCCTGAAGAACATCGAGCCGTCTCCTCCGGGCGGGCGTTGGCCTTTGACCAATGGATTCTTGGGAGCTCCCCCGGGCTTTTTCGGCACCACTTTTTCCAAGGCTGGGAGAGTCTCATCCGCCCTTGCCGAGGGATGGGAAGCCACCAGGAGTATTCCAACTCCAATACCGATTGCCGCTCGCCTCAGTTGATGGAGCCACTTGCGCAGTGGGATTGACGTCCAAGGGGGCGGGATTTGATGGGTAGCAAGAGGGGAGCCTTATCGTCCCCCGCGGCCGCGCCCGCCGCCTGGGCCACCGCCGCCCCCACGCTCGCGCCAGTCAAATCCGCCACGTTCGCGCTCGGCAGTGACGGCCTTCACCGACTCTTCGGGAAGGCCGCTGGTTTCGAGCCAGGTGGTTGCTGCAGCCTGGTCCTGGAAGTACCAGTCGCGCGCAACGCGAGTGAGTGTTTGGGTGCGTGATTCCGGATCCGCAATGGTCGCGGCCCACTGGATTGCGGTGGTGGGTTCCTTGCGGGCCAGGGTGGTGGCAAATTCTTCCACCGCGGAGTCACGCGCCGGGGAGGGTTGCATGTTGGTCAGGTATTGGCCGGCAGCAGTGGCATCCTGCCGGGTCCACTCTTCAAAGGCTTCGCCGTAGGCCTCTGCCTTGGCGCTATCAGGAAGGCTGTCGGCCCAGGTCAGAACGGCCTGCGGGTCGTCCTCGGCCCACTCGCTGGCGACGCGTGACACGGCGCGCGCTGCCGATTCTTCACCGGCGTACTGAGTCACCCACTCCACTGCGCTGGGTAGATCATCGCGAATGGCGGACTCAGCCACACGGGAGAGCGCACCGCCCTTCAGGTCGGGATCGGTGATGGTATCGACCCAATTCTTGGCGGCGTCGATTCCTTCTTCAAGCATCTCGCTGGCGATCGTGGACATGTAAAAACTCTGGGTCCGTCCGCCGTCTTCGCCCTTGGGCATGGAGGCGATGTATCCCATCGCTTCGTCGACCCCGTTCACCATCAAGCCGCGCACCACGCCGTAGGCTGCCATGCGTTGCCCGCGTTCGTCTTCGATCCCGTTCACGTAACTGGCGGCGGCTGAACCGTCCACCGTGGCCCATCCGGAGAGCACGCTGACAAGATCAATTCCGCCCCGCATGTCGCCACCGCGTCCACGGTCACGTCCGCCGCGTTCCCCCTCTTCCCGCTCGGCCTCGCGCTCTGCGCGCATTTCAGTGAGGGCCTTGACTGCGCCCGGTCCATCGATGCGGCCCCAGGCATTGGCGAGAAGACGAGCTTCGTCTTCACTACCCCCGCGTCCGAATCCACCGCGCCGTCCACCTTGCATGGCGAGGTAGGCTGCCTTGGCATTTTCCGGAGTGAGCTGATCGAGAAGAGCGGTGAACAACTTGCGTCGCAGGATGGGATCGTTCTCTTTCCGCATGGCCTCGATGGCGGCGGTCATGTCCTGCGAGGAGATTTCCCCGCCGATCGCGAAGCGAGCCACGAACTCCTCGACCGGGCGCGCTCCCGACTTGCCGGAGCTGTAAGAAGACGGCCGCGAACTTGGACGGACTGAAGCACCGGAGCGCTTGCCGTTGTCAGTTGAAGCAGCTGAGTTGTTGTCGTTGGAGCTGTCCGGACGGGTAATCCATCCGAGGCAAAAAGCGGCGCCCGCAGTGAGCGCGAGGACCGGAACGAAGACTGATTGTTTCATGACAGTTGTGGGTATTCCCGGGGTAAATTGGTTCTTGCGAACGATTCGATTTGACGGTTCCCATGCCCCTCGAGCGCGAGAATCCATGGAATAAACCTCCGGAGCCTCAAGGAGTTGCCTGAGAATGGCAGAATCTGCGTATCTGCCTACTTCCTTTTGCGTGAGGATAGGCTGAGATCCGAAAAATTGAGGTAGTGCACTCTCGGGGGAACGTGCGGCGGTGGTGCAAGATCCAACCCACAAGCTCCAGACCGATTCCATGAACCGTTGGGCCTTACTCCGACAGGCGCTCGACCTCCACGTAGTAGGCCCCACGCGATTGATCCTCGGCGTCGATGAACCAGGTTTGCAGGCGGGCACTGCCGTGATCGAGCACGAGGCGTAGCTCAACTTCCTCCGCCCCGGCCGGAACGGGGATGGTCTTCTCCACGTCCCCGACCCGCACTCGCGCCCGCGTTGCGGTCAACTTGCCCGGCTCAAGCGGATGCCATGGCTTCTCGGGCGGTTCGAGGTGGTCGGCGTGCTCGTTGATCTTGAGACCGGACTCCTTCGGCCAGCGCCTGAGGCGGAAGGCGGAGGTGCCGGCGCGTGCGACCACCACGTGCCAGAAGCCGTTCTGCAGGGGACCCGCCACGATGTGATGGTGAGCCCAAGGCATGTTGCGTTGTTGTCCGTCCTTGTTGTTCCAATGGTAGGCGCTGAGGCGGGTGGGATTCTGCTCGGGGGATCCGAGCGGGATCTCGCAGGTTCGCTTGCGGGACGGGGCGAGGCTTTTCCAGTAGCGGTCGTACCAATCGGTGAGCGATTTCATGACCTTAGGATGGGCCTTGGCGACGTTGTGCTTCTGGCCCGGATCGGCACTCATGTCGTAGAGTTCGGTCTTGTTGACGAGTCGCCAGCGGTCGGTCATCACAGCGGTCTTGACCCATGGTTTCGGAACTTCCACGGTGAGGGGCAGCTCGGTGACAAGGGTGCGCACCGGCCACGGCTCCAGTTCGATGTCGAGGAGGGGAAGCACGAGGCTCAAGCCATTGAGGGTGAAGTTTTTTGGGGCCTGGAGTTTGCACATCTCCATGAGGGTGGGGAGGAGATCGTAGTGCGCGGTCAGATGGTTGACATCACGTCCGCCGTGCATCCCGCCGCGGGGCCAACGAATAAAACACGGGACGCGGTGTCCGCCATCGTAGGGCGAGCCCTTCTTGCCACGCATTCCAGCGGTGTGTCCGAGGGCCGGTTTTCCTTTGCGATACTGGATCCCTTTGGAAGTCCCGTTGTCGGTGAGGAAGATGAGGATCGTATCGTCGCGAATGCCGAGTCGGGTGAGAGCCTTGTCGAGCCTCCCGACTGCTTCGTCGATCGCGGTGATCATCCCGTAGAAGGCGGCGTGGGGGACTTCCGGGTTGTCGCGATACATCGCCTCGAATCGTTCCGGCACTTCGAACGGTCCGTGGGGGGCGTTGAGGGGGAGATAGACGAAGCAGGGCTTGGCGCGGTTCTGATCCAGGAACTTGATCGCGCCATCGATCCAGACGTCGGTGCAGTAACCCTTCTGTTTCTCCCACTTGCCGTTGTGCAGGTAGGTGTCGTCGAAGTAGTCGTTCATCCAGTAGTCCGGGGTGTGGCCCACTACTCCGCCACCGTGGGTGAGGACCTCCTCAAAGCCCTGGTCTTGCGGACGAAAGGGATAGCTGTCGCCAAGATGCCACTTCCCGAACATGGCGGTGCGGTATCCGTTTTTGCGAAACAACTCCGCCATGGTGATCTCATCGTTGTGCAGGATGGTGCGTCCCATCACGACGTGCCAGACCCCGGTGCGCATGGCGGTGCGTCCCGTCATGAGCGCCGCGCGGGTCGGCGCGCACGCCGAGTTCACGTGAAAGTTGGTGAGCCGCAAGCTCTCACCGTGGAGGCGATCGAGATTCGGTGTCACGATGTGCTTGTTCCCGTGGCATGCCAGGTCTCCGTAGCCCTGGTCGTCGGTCATGATGAGGACGACGTGGGGAGCCGCCGGGCAAAGAGTGGCGAGGAGCAGGGAGCAGGGGGCGAGGAGGAGCAGGCGCATGGACCGATGAGGAGTTGCAGGCCGAAGAGGCTCACGGAGATCCCATGATCTACAGGATGAGCTCCCAGTAGCCAACGTCGATCCACTTGCTGAACTTCCAGCCGACTTGCTTGAGATGGGCTACTTTTTCGAAGCCGAATTTCTCGTGGAGGGCGACGCTGCCCTCGTTGGGGAGGGCGATGCCGCCGAGGAGGGCGTGGAAGGAGCGGGCGCGGAGTTCCGCGATGAGGGCGGGATAGAGCATAGTTCCGAGCCCTTTTCCGATCGATTCGGGAGCGACGTAAATGGTGGTCTCGGCCGTGCAGCAGTAGGCGCCGCGCGACTTCCAGATGCTGGCATAGGCAAAGGCCGCAAGCCGATTTTCCTCGTTCTCCGCGACAAGGAAGGGAAGGGAGCGTTGGGTTTCCGCGATGCGTTCCGCCATGGTGCTCACCCCGACCGGATTCTCCTCGAAAGTAACGATGGTCGACTCGATATAATGATTGTAGATTTCCACGACGCGTTGCGCGTCGTTTTGCGTTGCAGGCCGGATCATTGAATGAATTATGCAGGCCTCTTGCGGAAATCGCAACAGATCACCCCCCCCTATGCACCGAAGACTCTTCCCCCTCTTGTGGATCCTCATCCTGGCCCCCGCCTGGGGGGAGGCCCAAATTACCCGTGGTCCCTACCTGCAACTCGCGCACGAAGAGGGAATCACCATCGTGTGGCGCACGGGGGAGGCCATGAATGAGCCCAAGGTCGCCTACTGGATGGGTGGAACGAGGGCCGTGAAGATTTGCGACGGTAGGAAGATCCTGCGCCGCACCATCAAGAGCAAACAGCCCCTGAGCAAGGCGCCGAAAGGCACGGTCCAGTATGAGGCCACGATTTCCGGACTGCGCAACGCGACGATCTATCAGTACGCGATTTACGATGGGAAGACGGCGCTCAGCAAACCGGGAGCCAAGTTCCGCTTCAAGACCCATCCGCCCATCGGCGTGCCAACCTCCACGCGGCTGTGGGTGGTGGGCGACTCCGGAACCGGCGCGCTGCACCAGCGCCTGGTGCACGAGGCGATGCTGCAATACACCGCCACCACCAAGCGCCCCCTTGATCTCTACCTCCACGTCGGCGACATGGCGTATGCCAAGGGAAGTGACGACCAGTTCCAGACCAACTTCTTTGCACCTTACAAGGAGACCCTGCGCAACACGGTGTGCTGGGCCTCGATGGGCAATCACGAGGGAGGAAGCTCCAATGGCAAGACCGGGATCGGTCCCTATTACGATGCTTATGTTTCACCGACCAGGGCAGAAGCGGGCGGCGTCGCATCCGGAAGGGAAGCGTTCTATTCCTTCGACTATGGGACCATCCACCTGATTTGCCTGGAGTCCCATGACATCACCCGCAAGCCGGATGGCGCGATGGCGAAGTGGTTGGTGCGCGACCTGGCCACCACCAAGGCGCAGTGGATCATCGCCTTCTGGCATCACCCGCCCTACACCAAGGGAAGTCACGATAGTGACAAGGAAGAGCGGCTGGTTGAGATGCGGAAGTACATCATGCCCATCCTGGAAGAAGGCGGAGTGGATCTTGTGTTGTGCGGGCACTCGCACATCTACGAGCGCTCGATGTTGATCGACGGTGCCTACCAGACTCCCACCACCGCTGAGGGGGTCATCCTCGACGATGGCGATGGCCGCCCCGACGGTGACGGCGCCTATCGCAAGTCGGCAGCGATTACTCCGCACAACGGGACCGTTGCGGTGGTGACCGGACACGGCGGGAAGCTGGGGAGTGACACCAAGGGGATCATCCCGCTCAACCGCAGTATCGTTCTCGATCACGGGTCGACCATCATCGACATCGAAGGCGACACCCTCACCAGCATCATGCTCGATCTCCGCGGGGTGGAGCGCGATCGGTTTGCAATCCAGAAGAAGGGGGTGGTGAAGCAGAGGGTGGTCGTGAAGCCGTGGACGCCCACCAAGGCGATGGAAGAGCGGACCGGGCATGGCGTGAAAGGGGCGGTCAAGACTGCGGATGCAGCCGAGAGAGCGCGCAAGGCAGGTGAAGAAAGCCCCCCCAGGAACCTGCCGAACAAGGTGAAGAATCTCATCCCACCAAACGCGATGTGGGATTACCTCGCGGGGGGTGAAGCGCCCGAGACGGGAATGTGGACCATGCTTGAATTTGATGCCCGCGAAGAGGAGTGGAAGTCGGGCCAGGCGGGCTTTGGCTTCGGCGATGATGACGACCGGACTGAGATTGCGGGGATGAAGAACAAGTACACCGCGATCTATATCCGGCGGGAGTTTGAAATCCCCAGAGGAGCGGATCTCAAGCGACTCGGTCTCGCTATCAGGTACGACGACGGATTCGTCCTCCATGCCAACGGGAGCATTCTCTTCTCCAAGCAGGTTGCGACCGACAAGAACGGAACGATGAAGGTGACTGCTCACGAAGCGGAGAAGACCGAGTACTTTCCGCTTTCTTCGTTCGCCAGCGCCTTCAGGATTGGCAGGAACGTCATCGCGTTTGAGGGGCACAACTGCAAGAAGGACAGCACCGACTTTACCCTCGACCCCTATCTCGTCCTGGAAGCCCGGGAGTGACCTGCTTCACTTGTGTGCTGCGGGCTGCGGGAGGAAGGTTTCGCGAAATCGGCTGGTCTCCGCCGGTATCGGGCTCATAGGCTGCGGCCATGAAGCCCTCAGCGCGATTGATTCCAACCGCTTTCGTACTTTGTTCCCTCCTTGCCTTCGCGACCGCCTGGGCGGCCAAGCCCAACATCCTCGTCATCCTCGTTGATGATCTTGGCTACGGGGATCTCTCGTCGTACGGCGCCAAGGATCTTGAGTCCCCACACATCGACAAGTTGATGGAGTCGGGGATGCGCTTCGACTCGTTCTATGCCAATTGCCCGGTGTGTTCGCCGACCCGGGCGGCGCTGCTGTGCGGACGCTACCAGGAACTGGTGGGTGTCCCCGGGGTGGTGCGCACGCACGCCGAGAACAACTGGGGTTATCTCAAGCAGGATGCGGTACTCCTGCCGCAAGTCCTCAAGCCCGCCGGGTATCACACTGCCATCATCGGGAAGTGGCATCTCGGCCTGGAGGAAGAGAATCAGCCCACCCGGCGAGGGTTCGACTTCTTCCACGGATTCCTCGGCGACATGATGGACGATTACTACAAGCATCGGCGCCACGGGAATCACTACATGCGGAAGAACGAGGAGCCGGTGACTCCCAAGGGACATGCCACCGACATTTTCACGCAGTGGGCAGTCGACTACATCGGCGAACAGGCCAAGACCGAGAGGCCCTTCTTCCTTTACCTCGCCTACAACGCCCCGCACACCCCGATCCAGCCGCCCGCCGATTGGCTGGCCAAGGTTGTCAAGCGGGAGCAGGGCATCGATGGGCGGCGTGCGAAGCTGGTGGCCTTGATCGAGCACCTGGACGACGGAATCGGCCGGGTGATGGGCGCGCTCAAGGCCAGCGGCCAGGCCGACAACACCCTGGTGGTCTTCGTCTCCGACAATGGGGGACAGGTCAACGCCGGGGGCACCAATGGCCCGCTGCGGGGAGGGAAGCAGGAAATGTACGAGGGTGGCATTCGCGTGCCGATGTGTGCAGTTTGGCCCGGGAAAATCAAAGCGGGCGGGCGGAGTGATCTTGTGGCGGCGACGATGGACATTTATCCGACCGTGGCGGCTTGCGCGGGGGTTGAGATTGGTCACAAGATCGACGGGCAGTCCTTCCTGCCGCTGCTCCTCGGTGCCGGGCAGAAGGCGTTCGAACGCGACCTCTTCTTCACGAGGCGCGAAGGAGGCGAGCGCTACATGGCGGAGTGCATCTGGGCCATGCGGCGCGGGGACTGGAAGCTCGTCAAGAACACGCCGATGACTCCGTGGGAGCTCTTTGATCTTGCAAACGACCCCATGGAAAGCACCGACCTCGCCAGGAAGAATCCGAAGAAGTTCCGCGAACTCGCCGGGGCGATGCGCAAGCACATCCAGCGGGGCGGAGCCGTTCCGTGGCAGAAGTAGGGAGAGCGAAGGTCGGAGGGCGAAGGTCGGAGGGCGATGCACGATCTTGGAAATTGAGACTTGGTGCGGAAGCCTATTTGGAAATTGGGAAGTGGAGTATTCGCGGGGCTGCCAGGAGCCAACCTTGGCGTCGAGCGACGAAGGACGAGGACGGGCCTAAACTTGGCGACCTTCCTGCCGACCCTGCTAGGCGTCCGGAATGCCGAGGGGCCTCTCTTCCATGGGCCTCGGCTTGGGGGCATCCTCGAAGCCGTAGAGATACAAGCGGAACATCTCGTAATTGAGTTCGCCCACGCCCGGCACTTCGAGGAGTTCCTCGGTGAGCCGGAAGGGCTCCTTTTCGCGCCGCGCGATGATGCCGTCGGCGATCTTGTCGCTCATCCAGGGCAGCAGCGTCAGCTCGTCCCGGGTGGCGGTGTTGACGTTGAAATGGGGATAGCCGCCATTGAACTCCTGATCGTAGTAGGCCAACTCCGCGAGGTACTTGTCCTCATCCACCTTGCTCTTGAATCCCATGAAGATGAGGGCCCCGAAGCCGAGGCCGATCAGGACGATTCCAGGGAGAAGACCACTGTCGAAGGTGAAGCCCCCGCCCGAACCAGCCTGGTTTCCGGGGGTGCGCATGTAGTCACGATCATCGAGTCCCATGGCTGCGAGTTGCGGACGCCAGAATAACCTCCCATTGAGGCAGCGTCCAGTGTTGTCCGTCCCGCTGGAGGTGCATTGTGGGATGGGATGGCCTACCCCAGCGCGGTGGTGAACACTGCAGAGCCGACATCCCTCGAATGTGCGACAATTGGCTGGCCTGAAGCGGTATTCGGAAACTTTCGAAGGAAAAACGTGAGGAACCGGAGAAATTCCCGTAGTGATCCCCCGCAGACTTCAGAAATTCATGAACAGACGCCTCTTCCTTGCCATTCGGATTGCTGCCTGTGTTGCCCTCGTTGGCTTCGCTGCAGTGCAACCCGTGAACGCCGCCCTTACCCTCGAGAAGAATGATCGCATTTGCATCATCGGGAGTGGACTGGCGGACCGCCTGCAACACGATGGTTGGTTGGAGACCATTATCCATTCCGCCCATCCCAAGCACTACCTCACCATTCGCAATCTCGGCTACACCGGTGATACGGTGTGGAGCCGCCCGCGCAACCGGGGCTTTCCCTCCCAGGAGGAGCATCTGAAGCAGATCAAGGCCGATGTCATCTTCGTGATGTTCGGTTACAACGAGTCCTTCGGCGGCGCCGGCGGCCTGGGCAAATACACGGACGAGCTCGGCAAGTTGGTCGACAAGTACCGCGCCATGAAGCCGAACGGCAAGAGCGAGCCCCGCATCGTTCTCTTCACCCCGATCGCGCACGAGGATCTCGGCAACCCGAACCTCCCGAACGGCAAGGCCAACAATGCGCGCCTGGCGACCTACGCCTCGGCCACCAAGGCAGTCGCGGTGGCGAAGAAGACTGAATTCGTCGATCTCTTCGGCAGCTCAGCCGACCTCTTCCGCACCGCGAATGTGCCCCTCACCATCAATGGGATCCACCTCAACCCGGAGGGGAACCGCCGACTTGCGGAAGTGATTGCGAAGGGACTTTTCGGAAAGGGGATTCCCGCTTCGCCCAGCCTCGAGACCGTGCGCAAGGCAGTCCTCGACAAAAACTGGCACTGGCACAACCGCTACCGCGCCACCGATGGCAACGACGTGTGGGGCGGACGCTCCGGTCTTAAATTCGTCGACGGCCAGAGCAACAAGGACGTCCTCTGGCACGAGTTGTCCATGATCGACGTAATGGTGGCAAACCGTGACAAGAACGTTTGGGCCAAGGTCGGGAATCGCAAGTACAAGATCAATGACAGCAACGTGGCCGCTCCCATCCCGGTGAAGTCGAATGTAGGTGGCAAGAGCAAGAGCTCCAATGCCGGAAAGGAAGGCAACCTGACCTACCTCAGCGGCAAGGAAGGTCTCAGCAAGATGAGGGTCGCGGACGGCATGGAGGTGAATCTATTTGCTGACGAGAAGATGTTCCCGGAAGTGGCCAACCCGGTGCAGATGGCAGTCGATCCCAAGGGCCGCCTCTGGGTCGCCTCCTGGCCGACCTACCCGAAGTGGGAGCCGCTTAAGGAGATGAACGACCGTCTCGTGATCCTTCCCGACGAGAACCGCGACGGGGTGGCCGACAAGGCGATCACCTTCGCGATGGTGCACAATCCGACCGGTTTTGAGTTCTGGAACGGTGGCGTGCTGGTCTGCTCGCAACCCGACATCATCTTCCTGAAGGACACCGACGGCGATGATGTGGCGGATGTGCGGATCAGGATTCTGCAGGGAATCGGCTCGGCCGACACTCACCACGCCGCCAACGGCCTGACGATGGGTCCCGATGGGGCCTTCTACTGGCAGAGCGGGGTCTTTTTCCACAATGCCCACGAGCATCCCTGGGGACCGCCGCTGCATAGCGGGGCCTCCGCCATGTTCCGTTTTGATCCACGGCAATACGCAGTGAGCGTGCATGCCGGCAACAGCCCCAACCCGCATGGGGTGGCCTTCGACTATTGGGGCTACCACTACGCCAACGACGGGACCGGTGGACGTTCCTTCCAGGTGCGTCCGGAGGGCAAGGGCTTCAAGATGCACAGCCTCCTGAAGAAACAGGTGCGCCCGGTGGCCGCATGCGGGGTGGTCTCCAGCGCCAACTTCCCGCCCGAGTGGCAGGGGGACTACATTCTCGCCAACACGATCGGCTTCCTGGGCGTCAAGCAGTACGATCTTGAGGCCAAGGGCGAGAACGGACAGATCTGGGGCGAGCCCCGTCAGGATCTCCTTGTGAGCTCGGACAAGAACTTCCGTCCCTCCGATGTGGAGTTTGGATCCGATGGTGCCCTCTACGTCTCCGATTGGCACAACATCATCATCGGGCACATGCAGCACAACGTCCGTGACCCCAATCGGAACCACGAGCACGGTCGCATTTACCGCATCACCGCCAAGGGACGTCCGCTGCAGAAGCCGGTCAAGATTGCGGGAGCATCCCTCGGCCAGCTCATGAAGAATCTCGAGCACCCGATCGATGGCGTGCGCTACCGCACGCGGATCGAGCTCAGCGCCCGCGACACCAAGGACGTGATTGCGGCCTGTGAGGAGTGGATCAAGAAGTTCGACCCCACCAAGAAGGAGCACGCGCACCACTTGCTGGAGGCCCTCTGGGTGCACCAGCAGCACAACGTGCGTAACGGCCAACTTCTCGGGATCGTCCTGAACTCACCCGAACCGCACGCACAGATTGCCGCCAAGACGGTGCAGCACCTCTGGTATACTGCGGATCCGACCAAGGGATCGGTCGCGGTGGAAGAAGTGAAAGTCACCGCCAACGAGCCTCCCGGAGTGTTCAACGACTCTGCCGAGGTGACGGAAGTGCGGGTGGGAACCTTGCTCGAGCAGCTCAAGTTCGACATCAAGCAATTCGAGGTGAAGGCTGGCAAGAAGATCAAGCTTCACTACAAGAACTCCGACTACGTTCCACACAACCTCGTGATTGTCCAGCCGGGTGCCGCCAATGGGGTGGGCGAGGCTGCCCTGAAGTTGGGCGAGAAAGGCTTCGCAGTCCAGTGGCTACCCCAGGATGATCGCATCATCGCATCCTCCAAGCTCCTCGACTTCAACCAGAAGCAGATCCTCGAATTCACCGCTCCGGACAAGCCGGGCAAATACGAGTTTGTCTGCACCTTCCCGGGCCACCACATTCTCATGCGGGGCGTGATGATTGTGAAGTAAGCAAGGGACCTGCAACTATTGCGGACTCCCCAGGCATTGGGTTTTTCACCCGCTCCTTGAACCGAGTTGGGAGGCGCCGCATCGGCGTGCCCGCATTCTGCCCTTTAGGTCGAAGGTCGAAGGTCGAAAGTCGGAGGGCGTGGTAACCCGGATCTGGCCCCTCCTTAACGGACGCGCCGGCGGTTCTCAAATTGGATCTGGGTGACTCCGGCAGGCTTTTTGCGGGCGGCCGCAATCCGCTGGCGGAGTTGGCGGGAGAGTTGTTGGACGTGCTGTTTTTGCCGGGGATCGGCGGCGAGGTTCTTGAGTTCGTTCGGATCTGTCTGGTGATCGTAGAGCTCGGCGCCGGCCTCACCATCCACGCCCCATTCCGAATATCGATAGCGCAGCGTCTTGATGCTGTAACCGGAGTCGTATTGGGTGAAGGCGGACTCGCGAACCTGGGCCTTGGGGTTCCGAAGGGCGGGCCCCAGGCTGCGACCGGAAAGATAGGCCGGCGGTTTCAGGCCGCAAAGCTCCGCGAAGGTGGGATAGAAATCCACCATTTCAGCCGGGGTGGTGGCGGTGGCGCCGCGAGCCTTGATGCCGGGACCGGCGATGATGAGGGGAACGTGGGTGGCGTTTTCAAAGAGCGTGGTCTTCTGCCAGTGGCCGTGTTCGCCCATGTGATAGCCGTGATCAGAAGTGAACAGCACGATGGTGTTTTTCGACAGGCCGGTCTCGTCGAGGGCCGCGAGGATGCGGCCGAGTTGGGCGTCGGCGAAGGTGATCGAGGCGTAGTAGGCCTGGATGGCCTTGCGGGCGAGTTCAGGCGCCAGGTTCAGCTGATCCTTCTTGCGGGTGATCGATCTGCGGGCCGGAGCGGGGAGAGCATCGAGATGGCCATCGGGCACGGCGGGCAACTTGATCTTGTCCAGCGGATACAGGTCGAAGTATTTCTTAGGCGCGACGAAGGGGGTGTGCGGTCGGAAGAGGCCCACCGCCATGAAGAAGGGATCCTTTTTTGCGGCGTGCTTTTTAAGCAGGCGAATGGCGTCGGTGGCGGCGATCCCGTCGGTTTGTTCCTCGTCGGTTCCGTCGGCGGCCAACCAGCTCAGGGTGCCGCCAAAGCTGCCGGGCCGGAGGCTGAAGATGAGATCCTCGTCGTCGACGTCGCGGCCGCGGGGATTGATCGTGTAGTTCCAGGAGAAGGGATCGTCGTGTCCGCTGGTGCCGATATTCTTGGGGACGTTGTAGTGGTAGATTTTGCCGATGCGAGTGGCGAAGTAGCCGTGGTCGCGAAACATCTGGGAGAGGGTTTTGGTGTCCGGCAAATGTTCGCGGAGATAGATCGCGTTGCGCCGGATCAGGGTCTGATCCGGATACATGCCGGCCATGAAGGACGCGCGGCTCGGGCCGCAGAGAGGATATTGACAATGGGCGTTGTCGAAACGCACGCCCCGGGCGGCCAGTCGATCGATGTTGGGCGACTGGACCTGCGGATGACCATAGCTGCCGAGATCGCAATTCAGATCGTCGCAGATGAGGAAAAGGACATTGGGCCTGTCCGCCGGGTAGGCGACGGGTGAGAGGAGAATCCCGAGGGCGACAATCCCGAGGAGCAAACGAATACGCATGCCGGGAGGCTAGCAAAGTCGGGCGCGCCCGCAAGGACGCCGCCTACTTCGATTTCTTCACCTTGATCCCCGCGGCGGCGATCCGTTGGTCGAAGGCAGCGCGTTGCTTCTTGAGGACCATCCCGAACTTGGAATCCTTGACGAGGTTCGTGAACTGTCCGCGGTCCTTGCTCATATCGTAGAGCTCTTCACTCCCGTCGGCGTAGCGCGTAAAGGTCCAGTCTTTGCTCCGCATTGAGATTCCCGCACTCACGAAAGAGAGTGCGCTCTCCTTCACGGTTGCGCTCTTGTCAGCCAGGATGGGGGCCAGGCTCACACCCTGCAGCGTCTTGGGAATTCTCAGACCGGCGAGCTCTGAAAGGGTGGGGAAGAGGTCCATCAGTTCGACGATCGACTTGCTGCGGCCCGCCTTGCTCCCCGGAACGGAAATGATGAGCGGGACGCGGAGCACTTCCTCGTGCAGGTTGTTCTTCTGCCAGAAGGTGTGTTCGCCGAGGTGATAGCCGTGGTCGCTGGTGAAGACGATGGCGGTCTTCTCGCGCAGACCCAGGCGATCGAGTTCGTCGAGCACGCGCCCCACTTGTTCGTCCATGAAGGACACGGAGGCGTAGTAGGATGACCACATGCGTTTCTGATTGTCGGGATACTTGTCGATGCCGTTCAGCGCCGAGCGGCTTTTCGGGATCGCGAGCTTGGGCATATCGTCCAGGTCATCGGGCACGGACTTGGGTGGTGTCATCTTCTGCCACGGATAGGGATCGAAGTATTGTTTCGGCTGGACCATGGGGTAGTGCGGGCGCACGAAGCCAGCCGCCAGGAAGAAGGGCTTCTCCCCGTGCTTGCGCAGGAGTCCGATCATCTTGGTGGCGGTCTTGTGATCGGGCTGGTCCGAGCCATTGCCCTCGTAGCTCACCGAGACAAACATGCGGTGTGGCATCCTGGTGGACTGGCGGCCTTCCAACTCCTTGGTGAAGATGTTCAGGTTCAGGCAGGCGTAATTGCCGGGAGTGTGCGCCTCCTGGCCCTGGGAATTGAATTTCTCGGTCCACGAGGAGGGGATGTCCAACCCGTCGGTGCCCGCGATGATGTCGCCGGGTACGCGCATGTGATAAATCTTCCCGACCCGCGCGCTGTAGAAGCCGTTCTCCCGGAAGTGTTGTCCGAGATTGACTTCCCCCTTGCCCTTGTAGCGGCTGTGCATGAAGGAGGTGCGGGAGGGTCCGCAGGAGGTGCCCTGGCAATAAGCCCGCTCGAAGACCACGGCGTGTGCTGCCAGTTTGTCGATGTTCGGGGTCTTGCAGACCGTGTCGCCGTAGCAGCCCAGCACGCTGGCCTTGAGGTCGTCGGAGATCAGGAAGAGCACGTTTTCGACCTGCTTCTCCCCGCAGAGAGAGCAGGGAAGAGAGAAAAGGCAGAAGAAGAGAAGAGATCGGGTGGTCATGGAACGGGGATGGATTGCAATTGTGGGAACATGATTATCCGTGAATTGGAACGAATTACGCAGGCAATCCTTGCGGATTGCGCGGTGGACAGGCATTGGCACTGGTAACTAGTTTCGGGGTGTCGGGAGGAGCTCGGCAAAGCCACAAAACCGTCTGGATTCCTCTTGCGGAAGATCGGGCACAGAATCGTCATTCCCGAGGTAGCGGCGACAAATGCGAAAGAATTCCTCTTCCTCCCTTGCTCGCAGAATGTCGTGATCGAATGCCGGGTCGAGGCCTTGCGTGATGTAGGCCACGTAGCGCTTCATTTTGTGAACCTGCTTGTCGCCGCGATACACCTTGCGTTGTTCCCGCGCGGTTTCTTCCCAGAGCGCTTCGATGTACTCCAAGAGATCCTGACTGCTTCGGCCGGGAATGTCCTGTCCGGTGAAAGCCGCGCGCAGTTGATCAAAGAGCCACGGATTGCGGATCGCGCCGCGGCCGAGCATGAGTCCCGCAGCCCCGGTTTGCGCCAGAATGGAACGTCCTGTTTCCACGTTCACGATATTGCCGTTGGCGATGACCGGGCAGGACATGGCCTCCACCGCACGACGAATGCACTCGGGGTGGACCGGTGACTGGTAGCGTTCCTTCACGGTGCGGCCGTGAATGGCGAGAGCATCGATCTCGTGGCGCTGGAAGACTTCCAGCAGGGCGGCGAACTCGCTGTGATCCTCGTAGCCGACGCGCGTCTTGACGGTGAAGCGTCCGCCCACCGCCTCGCGCAGGGCTCCCAGGATGCGATCGACCTTGTCGGGGTTGCGCAAGAGGCCCCCACCGGCATCCTTGCGACAGACCACTGGAGCGGGACAGCCGAGGTTGAGATCGATTCCCGCGATGGGATGCTCCTCGAGCTCGCGCACCGTGCTCAAGAGAGCGGGAAGATGCTGGCCAATCAGCTGCGCGAAGACGGGCTTGCTCGATGGGTTCTCATCGATCGAGCGCAGGATGTAGGGATTGAGCCGCGAGCTCTCGTAGACGCGAAAGTACTCCGTGACGTAGACATCCGGTCCGCCGAAGCGCTCCATCACCCGCATGAACGGCAGGTCCGTCACGTCCTGCATGGGCGCGAGGACGAGCACGGGGCGGTCGGGAGGGAGGAAGTCCTTCATGGGGGGCGGAGAAGATTGAACAGGAGGGTGCCTTGATTGGGGAGTGCAGAATTCTGGATCTTTGGATTCCGAGAGCTAGGATGAAGTCATGATTCGTGGGATCCTGCTTGTGCTTGGTGTCCTCAGTGGCCAGGCCAGTGCCCAACTTCCGGACATTGCCACCGTTGAGCCTGATCTCGTAGTTCCCGAGCTTTCCGAAGGGAAGCCGGCGGCTGGCAAACGAGTGAAGCAAACGCTGCCGGGATTCGCAGGGACGAAAGCCTACCATGTTCTCTATCTTCCCACCGATTGGAAGGCGGGGAGCAAGTATCCTGTGATCGTCGAGTTTGCAGGAAATGGTCCCTACAAGAACAGGTACGGCGACATCAGCACCGGGCATGTCGAGGGGAGCAGGCTCGGTTACGGGATCTCGGGAGGGAAGGGATTCATCTGGCTTTGCCTGCCCTATCTCAACGGGGAGGGAACAGCGAATGTCACCCGGTGGTGGGGAACGAAGCCGGCCTACAATGCGCAGCCGACCATCGACTACTGCATCGAGGCGGTGAACTGGATCTGCACGATGTCCGGTGGTGATCGGGAAAAGGTGGTGCTCTGTGGTTTCTCGCGGGGCGCGATCGCGTGCAACTTCCTCGGCCTCCACGACGACGGGATCGCGAAGCTCTGGAGGGCCTTCATTCCCTACAGCCACTACGACGGGGTGCACACCGGGTGGCCCTATCCGGGCTCGGATCGTGCCTCCGCCTTGAAGCGCCTGCAGCGACTGGAGGACCGGCCACAGTTCATTTGCGGGGAGGGCACAAACGCCCGGCAGACCGCGCGTTATCTTCGCGAGACAAAGGTGGAGGGAAAGTTCACCATTCGAGGGACAGGATTTCGCAATCACAATGACGCCTGGGTCCTCCGGCCGTCACCGGTGCGGAAGGAATTGCGGGAGTGGGTGAGAAAGGTGCTCGAGGACTGAGCACCTTGGGCATTGTCCCGTCCAAGGAGGGCTACCCTATTTCTTCACAAACTCCGGATTCTTCCGTGGCAGCTTTGCTCCGCTGGCTTTGAGCCGCTTCACGAGCAGGGCATCCAGATCCTTCACCTTCTCCGGTATCTTGGCGGCGAGGTTGTTCTTCTCGCCGAGGTCCTTGGAGAGGTCGAAGAGTTCGGAGGAGCCGGCCCAGAACTTGATGAGCTTGTAGTCGCCCTTGCGGATGATGCTGTAGGGCCCGGGGTTGTGGCGGTAGTGGGGGAAGTGCCAGAGCAGTTCGTCGCGGGCGATCTTGGCTTCCCCGCCGGACTTGAGATGGGAGAGGAAGGAGAGACCGTCGATGGCACGATCGGTGGGCAGCGCGGTCCCGGTTGCTTCGAGGATGGTGGGGAAAAGATCAATCGAACAGACCGGCGTCTCGCTCACCTTGCCGGCCGGAATGACTCCGGGCCAGCGCACGAGAAAGGGAACGCGAATGCCCCCTTCATAGGCGTAGCCTTTGCCGCTACGGAGGGGAGCGTTCTCGGTGGGAGATCCGTTGTGATCGAGGCCGCCGTTGTCGCTGGTGAAAATGATGAGGGTGTCCCTGTCGATTCCGAGCTCCTTGAGGGTGGCGAGAATCTGGCGGGTGGAATCGTCAACGGACTCGACCATGGCGGCGTACTTCGCGTTGTTCGGTTTCTTGTCGCGCTTGTACTTGGCCGCGACTTCCGCGATGGCCTGGATGGGGGTGTGCACGGCGTAGTGGCCGACTTGCAGGAAGAACGGCTGCTTCCTGGCGTGCCAGCCCCGGATCAGGGCTTCCGCTTCATCGCCCTCGCGGTGGGTGAGGAACTCGCCCTTTTTGCGACCGGGTAGATTGTGGATGCCCTTGCGCAAGGATTCGTGCCGGCCCTTGGGCTGGTTGTAGGGGTCGAAGTAGCTTGGCGGTTGGCCGTAGTCGCAGCCGCCCTTGTTCTCATCGTACCCTTGTCCGGGCGGATACCACGCGGGATCGCCGAGGTGCCATTTTCCGATGTAGCCACTCTGGTATCCGCGCGCCTTCAAGGCCTCCGCGATCGTGATCTCCTCGTGCTCCATCCAGTAGGGATTGGGCGGGCAGAGGTATGCGCGGTTCTTGCCGCCGACATACTCGGTGGGATTCCGTTCCGGGGTGCCTCGGTTGCCACGTTGAAAGAGGGAACGAATCCAATCAGTGACGCCAACGCGGTGTGGGTAGCGGCCGGTTTGCACCGCAGCACGAGTGGGCGAACAAACCGCACACGCTGCGTAACCGTTCGTGTAGCGCATTCCTTCCGTGGCGATCTGGTCGATGGCCCGCGTCTTGTAGTAGTCGCTTCCCTGGCAGGAGAGGTCCATCCAGCCGAGGTCATCGACAAGGATGAGGATCACATTTGGTTTATCGGCCGCTTGAACAAGCGAGCTGACCAGAAGGAGACAGGCAGTAAGGGCAAGCAGCGGCTTCATGGCCGAAGTCTGGGAGATGGACCGGGAGAGGTCAATGGGAGGAAGCGCGGATGGCGACGTGGGAAATGGGGGAGGAGACTGGACGCCCTTGGAGATCTGTGGGCAGTGTCGTGGCGGAGTGAGGACCATCGACCGCGCTGAGATTGAGGCCTGGCAACGGAGCGCGGAGTTCGCCGCGGTGCGCGCTCAGTGGGAGGCCTCGCCCGGAGTAACGATCCAACTCTCCGGGGGGACGACGGCGGATCCTCTCCTCTGGCCGCGCTCCCAAAGTGATCTGGAGGACATCTATGAGCGGGTTGCGAGATACTATCGCGCCCTGACCGGATGCAACTCGGTGCAACGAGTGGCCCTGGTCGGTGGGGTGTCCCATGCGCGGGTCGCCCTGAACTGGCGCAGGGAGGAAGTGGAGGTGCGCTCATTCGAGAGTGGGCAGGTGGACGAACTCTGCGCCTACGACCCCGACCTGCTTTCCTGTTATCCGAGCATCGCGCGGGAGCTCTTTCCCTGCCCCTCCGAGTTGCTCCTGCCTTCCCTGCGCGTCCTCAAGTTGGGAGGGGAGCGTCTCTTTGTGGCGGACGTCAAACGGCTGCACGAGGGCCTTCAGGATGTGCGAATCATTGAACAGTTCGGTTCCACGGAATTGCCTGCCTTGGCCTTTCGCTGTCATCGCAAGGGGATCTTCACCTCCATCTACCGACTCGAAACCGAGCGCTTTGACTTCTCGCTCAATCTCGCGCAAGACGGTTGGCAAGCGCTCACGGCCTTCGACAAGTTCAGTGACCTCGCCCTTCCCTTGGAAGGCCGCTATGACACGGGAGATGAGGCGCTGGTGAAGAACGGCTCGGTGATCGATCTCCGGCGAGTTGATGATCCAAGCGAGCCGTTCTGGAATCTTGCGGAGGAGCTTCTTTCCAAGGGCGTCGAGAACCTCCAGGTCCAGCCGGGGGAAGCGCTGGTCAGCTACTCCTCCAGGATTGAGTTGCCACCGTCGATGGATTGGGAGGGAACGACCTACCGGATGGAACGGTGCGAGAAGCTCTCGCGCGCGGAGGGTTCAAACAAACTCCCCCTTGTCCTGCACCCGGTCGCTCCCTAGGATTGGTCCGTTGGAATCCCCCCCGGACATCTCAATCACATGCGCCACGAACGCCAGGGAAGAACAGGCCTACGAAGCTCTTCTCCGAAGAATCTTTCGTGCCGAGCTGGATGTCACGGTGGATGACGAGCACTCCAGTTCGCATGGCACGAAACATGGCACCTTGATTTGTCGATGCGGCGACCAGGTGGTGGCCGGATTGAAAATGTACATGGGAGATATCGCCACCGGTCGTCTCTTGCCGATGGAAAGCGACGGGGTGCCCATCGAAGACTACCAGCGAAATTTTTTTTCCGCCGAGAAAATCTACGGCGAAGTGTGCCGAGTGGTGATTCATCCCGACTATCGGCGGCACCGATTGCACGTCCGCCTTCTCAAAGCGGCCTCCATTCTTCTCCCTCAACAGGGGTGTCACATCGTCTACTGGTTGGCAAAACGCAGTCAGGCAGTAAACTCGCATCGGAGCCTGAAGTCCCTCGGACTCGAGCCCAGGATTGTCGAATCGATGCTGCTCCAACGGTCGGGGGATTCCAGTGCGCGGGAGCGGGTCTTGTCGGTGATCGAGCTTCCGCGCGTGCCGGAGACCTCTGCAGGTTGAGTCCCTTCTATTGATGACGGAACGCCACGGTGGGTTTCATGCGTGAGGCACGGATGGCGGGATAGAGGCCGCTCAGGGCGCCCACGAAGGTCGCGAAGAGGATCGTGAAAACTACCGCCTGCAGATCGATCTCGATGCGGATCGTTCCGCGAATGAGCGGGAAGAGGTAGAGGGTCTGTCGGGCGAGAAAGCCGAAGAGGACTCCCACAATCCCGCCCACGATGCCGAGGAGGGTGGCTTCGAGGAGAATCATTTTGCGAATGCGGGCCGCCTTCCAACCGATGGCGCGCAGAACCCCGATCTCCACTGTTCGTTCAAAGACGCTCATCAACATGGTATTCATCACGCTGGCCAGTCCCACGATCATGGCGAGGATGGTGACCGCGAGGGTCATCCCCTTCACCGCGCGGGTGGTCGAATGGTGATCGGCCGCCTCGCTGGCCAGACTGGCGGAGAGACCGGCGTGGCGGGCTTCGATTTCCTTGCAGAGCTCCCGGCCGCGTTCCTTGTCGATGTCCGCTTCGAAGCGCAGGTTCAGAAAGTTCACCTTTCCCGCGTTGTCGGTGCGCGATTGCATGACGGGGAGGGGGATGAGGATGGCCGATGATTCCACCATGGAGGTGCTTTCATAAATTCCGCAAATGGTGACCTCCGCACCAACCAACTCGATGGTGTCGCCCACCTTCTTGTTGAGCATCTGCGAGGCCGTCTTGCCCAGGAGGGCGGCCTGTTCGTTGGGGCCATTTTGCATGCGTCCCTCCACCACCTCGAGGTGCTCCCAAATGTAGCTCTCCCACTCCCAGCTGGTGGTCAGGATCATGGGGAGGGGATCTACCCGCAGGAGGGAGCTTAGCACGCCGCCGCTCGACTCAATGCCCGGCATGGCTGCGATTTCATCGGCAATCTCCTGTGAAAAGGGTCCGGGGATGGGGTTGCCGGTGGTGATCCGGTGGACCACCGCGTCTGTTCCCCGCGCATTGAGAGTCTGGTTCCAGTTGTTTTCGAATCCCTTGGCCAGACCCATGAGGGCCACCACCGCCATCATCCCCACCGCGATGCCCAGTACGGTGAGTGCGGTGCGCATGCGGCGAATGAGCAGGTTCCGTGAGACGATGGTCCAGAGCCTCATACCGATGACGGATTGGTGGTTTCCTTCACGACCACGCCGTCGCTCATCTCGATGCAGCGGTCGGCGCAGCGCGCATTTGAAAGATCGTGGGTGACCAGCACGAGGGTCATTCCGTTCTCGCGATGCAAGCGGGCGAGCAGGTCCATGATCATCTTGGTGGAGGCGCAGTCGAGATTGCCGGTGGGTTCGTCGGCGAGAAGAAGGTCGGGCTCATTGGCGAGGCTGCGGGCAATCGCCACGCGCTGACGTTCGCCTCCCGAGAGCTCGGTCGGTCGATGGTGGATGCGTTCTTTGAGTCCCACCTCGCAAAGCAACTGCACCGCCCGTTCTTCCTGTTCGCGCATGGTGAGGGGACTCTCCACCATGGGAAGCTGCACGTTCTCGCTGGCGGTGAGAGTGGGCAGCAGATGGAAGGACTGGAACACGAAGCCGACGTTTTCGGCGCGGAAGGTCGAAAGGTCGCCCATTGCGGAGAGCGCCTGCCCGCGGAATCTCACCTCACCCGAGTCGGGGGTGTCGAGGCCGCCGATAATCTGGAGGAGGGTGGTCTTGCCACTGCCACTGGAGCCGATGATGGCGAGAAACTCGCCCTCTTCGATACGCAGGTTGACGCCGCGGAGTGCCTGGACGCGGCCGTCTTCATAGGTGCGGGTGGCGTCTTCAACTTCGGCCAGGGGTTGCCCGGGGGTTGTCGCTGTGGGTGCGTGCTCCATCGACCGTTACGGGTGCATGCCATAGGTGAGTTTGCGGAGAGCCGCAATGGCCGATTCCTCACTGCCCTCGATGAGCACCGGGGCGTCATGCGGGATGGCCTTGAGGGTCAGGCGCACGGATTTCTTTTCGGCCCGGCGGTAGAACTCGCGGAGCAGGAGGAGGGTGCGGAAAAGGGGATGGAAGAATCCCGCCAGTTGGTAGCGCCAACTGTTGGCTCCCTCGACATGGATCAGCAGGACGTTTGCGCTGCGCCGGCGCGCAAGTCTGACGACCTGGGTGGTCCAGTCGGGATCGGCGACCTTGAAGTACTTCCAGCGAAAGTGCGAAACGCGGCCGGCTGGGAACATGAGCAGGGCCCCGTCGCCTTGCAGGTGCTTCATGGTGGTGCGAAGGGCGCGAAAGTTGGAGACGCCCGCGCGGTCCTTGCGTGTCAGGGAATCGGCGCAGATCAGCCGCGAGCGCATGGGGACAATCCGGTGCAGCATCTCGGTCGCGAAAATCTTCAGGTGATAGCGGGTGTCATCGAAGAGATGACCGATCGCGATCCCCTCGAGCGCACCGAAGGGATGATTGCTCGCCACGATGAGCGGGCCCTGCTCGAACTCCCCGAGCGCTTCCCGATTATCGACCTTGATCTTCAGTTGCAATCCCTCCACCGCGGGCGCGAAGGGCGTGTCGCGTCCTTCGCACATCGTTTCCCAAGTTCGCATGTCGGCCGCAAAGCGGTCAAACTTCAGGAGGTGTCCGCAGACGAGCGAAATGACGGGACGCAGGGCGCGCAGTACCGCCGAGTGCCGATAGATCGGCTCGAGATCAATGACTGCCTGCTCGTTGTTCACGCCCCACTCCCCATGGCAGGCAGTGTGTGCAGGAGAGCCGGGGAGGTCAACGCGCGGCCTCCCCGGGAGTGACTGAGCGAGCCAGCGTTATTCCTTCTTCTCCCTCTTCGAGGAGCTGGAAACCTGGCTCCGCAGGGAACCAACCTCCCGGCGGAGGGACTCAACTTCCCGCTGGAGATCGGAGATCGTCTTCTTCCGCGCGTAGTCATCCGCCCTCTTGCGATTTTCGACGGAGGACGCATTTTCGCGGGACTTCCACTTCAGGTAAGCCTCTTCCTGTTGGCGGTGGTCGTACTCGTTGCGCTTGATGGCAGACTCGATGTCAGCGAGCGCCCGGGCAGTGGCCCGGAGTCCTTCTTCTGCCTTGCGGTGGGCATCGCTGGCCTTGGCGCGCTTTTCGGAGAGGGTCTTTCGAGACGCCGAGTATTTCTCATAGCTCGCCTTCCGCTGCTCATCCGCCTGCTTGCGGGCGTCGGCGTGGCGGTCCTTGGCTGGCTCTTTGGGCTTCGCACTCTCCTTTTTCCTGGCGGGAGCCTTCTTGGCCCCATCGGCTTTTTTGCGATCGGCGTGTGCTTTGGCTTTTACGGCGTCGGCATTTTTGCGGGCTTCAAGGACGGCTCTTTCAGCGACCTTCTTCTTCCCGGCCAGGGCTCTCTCCTTTGCTTCGGCCGCCTTGGCGGCGGTCTCCGATGCCTTTTTCTTCCCGGCGTCCGCCTTCTTGACTGACTCGGCCTTCTTGGCCGCTTCGGTGGGTTTCTTTTTCTCTCCCGCGATGGCGGAATTCATGCCGGCGAGGCAGATCGTGATCAGGAGTGTGGCGACAGTTTTCTTCATGAGGAGTCTTGTTGTTGTGTAGAGAGATACCGCGGCCTCGATGGGCTTTTCTCAAGAATCTCGAGCGCACCGCCCGCATGAGAATTGCCTCTTTGACCACGAGCTCTCGATGCCCCAGTCTAGCGGGGATGAACAAGATTCTCGCCCTGCTGTTCCTCCCGCTGTTCGCCTTCCCGTGTTTCGCGCAGAAGAAGGTCAACGCCATGTCGCCCATCGTGGACGACCCGGCCCTGCCCCGCGTCCTGCTGATTGGTGATTCCATCTCCATCGGCTACACCCTTCCCACTCGTGCCGAACTCAAGGGAGTTGCAAACCTGCATCGCATTCCGACCAATGGTGGTCCCACCAGCAAGGGGTTGGAGGGCATCGACAAGTGGCTCGGAACGAAGAAGTGGGATGTCATTCACTTCAACTGGGGCCTGCACGATTTGTGTTATCGCGATCCCAAGTCGAAGACCCAGGGCAATCGCGACAAGGTGAACGGAGTGGTCACTCACAGCGTGCAGCACTACGCCGTGAATCTTGAGAAGTTGGTGGTGCGTATGCAGAAAACCGGCGCGCACCTGATCTTTGCCACCACCACCCCCGTGCCGAAGGGGGAGGCGGGTCGCAAGGTGGGCGATGATCTTCGCTACAACAGGGTGGCCCTTGCGGTCATGAAGAAGTACAAGGTCGAGGTCAACGACCTGCACGCTGTGATGGCGGACAAGATGGACAAGTTCGGCACGAAGCCCGGCAACGTGCACTTCAAAGCGGAAGGCTCCAGGATGTTGGCAAGTCAAGTGGGGTCGGTGATCAAGGCCGCGCTCGAGGGGAAGAGCGAGGGAGTGAGCTCGAGGTAGGCAACCGATTCAGGAGCGGGAGCCCGACGAACGGGACATCGGGCTATCCCTTCTTGCCGATCATCAACTGATCGATCAGCGCGGAGGTATCTTCGAGACTTTTATCACGGCCCTCCCGGGTGGCCCAGCCCGAGAAGCCGACTTCCTTGAGGGCAACGCGGACCTTGTCCCAGTCGACGTCTCCTTCGCCGAGGCGACAGAATCCGTTCTTCTTGCCCCAGTCCTTGATGTCGAGTTTGACGGTGCGGTGACCGAGAGTGCGGATCCACTCTTCGGCGGGGGCGAACTTCTGCATGTTCCCGATGTCAAAATAGGCGCCCACCCACGGGTTGTCGAAGGCGTCGAGGTAGTCGCGGAACTTGTCGGGCGATTCGCAGAATCCATTCCACACCGTCTCGATCAGAACGCGGACCCCGAGACGGCTCGCGAGGGGGAGAACCTTGCGCACTTCCGCGATGGAGCGGTGCCAGACGTGATCGTGGGTTTCGTTTGCTCCGCTGACCTTGCCGGGCACCAGCAGAACGGCTGATCCACCGAGGCGGTGGGTGTCGCGGATGTTCTGTTCCATCATGGCGAGGCCCTTGGCGCGAGTGGCCTCGTCGGGACTGCTCAGCCGGGTGCCCCAGTGCCAGCCGCAAACCATTCCGTGAAACATCACGCCGGTCTCGCGGGAGGCGGCCGCGTAGTCGTCGGCCTGCTTGGCATTGCCGCTCTCGACCCCATCAAATCCCAACTTCTTGAGGCGCTTGAAAAATTCGAGAGGGGACTCGTTGCCCTTCTTGCCCCCTTTCACCGCCTTGAAAATATGGCCTTCGAGGGACGGGCCCGCAGTTTTCGCGTCCTGGGCGGCGGCGCGGGATCCAGTCAGGGCAGCGGCGGTTGCGAGACTGGTGGTGGTGAGGAATTGGCGGCGGGTGTGAGGAGTGATCATGGTGTTGCTCTAGTCAAGGTAGGCGCCAGTTTGCTTGAGGATTGATGATTGTCGATTTCGATTGTCGTCCCTGGACGAACAACGGATCGCACCCGTCCTCCGAGGTGGCTCCTTGCAATCGCGCCGCTCATTTTCTAAGTCTCTTCATCTGTCATGAACACAACCCGCCGAACCTTCCTGCGAACCGCCACCGGAGCCGCCCTGGCCGCTCCCGCCGCCACCCGTGCCGTAAATCTCAACGGGAAAGGCCAGCACGCCTGCATTGGCGTCGGTGGGATGGGCTGGAACGACTTCAATCAATTCAAGTCGCACAAAAAGACGACAGTGGTCGCAATTTGTGATGTGGACAGCCAGCGCCTGGCACGTGCTTCGAAGGATGTTCCCGATGCGCGGACCTACACCGACTGGCGTGAGCTGCTCGCGGCCGAGGGAGACAAGATCGATTCCGTCAACGTGACGGTGCCGGATCACATGCATTTCTCCATCGCGATGACGGCAATACAGGCCGGCAGGCATGTCTACTGTCAAAAGCCGCTCTGTCATGACGTGGCGGAAGTGCGTTCCCTGACCGAGGCGACCCTCAAGGCGGGAGTGAAGACCCAGCTGGGAACCCAGGCCGCTGCCGGAGCTGGCGACCGCACCTTTGTGCATTGGGTGAAGTCGGGAGTGATCGGCAAGATCAAGCGGGTGGTCCTGTGCTCGAACCGTCCCGGCGCGATTGAAGCGTATCGCTTTGTCGGTCCCCGTCCCAAGGTCCCGGTGACCGCGCCCGATCACTTGAACTGGGATCTCTGGACCGGGTCCGCTCCGGTCCGTCCCTACGCGCCCAGCATCTATCATCCCTCCAAGTGGCGTTCATGGCAGGACTTCGGAACCGGGTGGTCGGGTGACATCGGCTGTCACGTTTTCGATGCGACTTGGAAGGCGCTCGGGCTTACCACGCCGAAAACCCTCATCGCCGATGTTCAGGAGTCCTGGAAGAACTCTCCAGCGCGCCGGGGCGATACCTGGCCGCAGAGTGATCATATCACCTGGACCTTCCCCGGGACCAGGATGACGGAGAAGGACGAGATCACGGTGGAGTGGTTCGACGGGCTCATCTATCCGCCGGAAGACGTCCAGGCGCTTTTCCCGGGCAAGCCCTACCCGCCGGAATCCGCGATGGTGATCGGCACCAAGGGGGCCCTTATTCTGCCCAACGGCGCAATGCCAACCTTGCTCCCCGGCGACAAGTTCAAGGACGTGAAAGCGCCCGAACTGGAGCCGCGCAATCACTACCATCACTTCTGTGACGCGATTCACGGAACCGCCAAGAACGAATCCTACTTCGCTCAGACCGGTCCCATGACCGAGGCGATCCTGCTCGGAACCGTTGCCATTCGCACGCCTGACACCCTGCTCAAGTGGGATCCCAAGAAGCTCGCGATCACCAACAATGAAGCTGCTCACAAACTCCTGCGTCGCGAATATCGCGATGGCTGGGGAGTGGCGGGATTCTAAGTGGAAGTAGATTGTAGGCGTTCAATCATTTCTGAATGGATTGGGGTGAGCCTGCGAATCAGGGGCGAAGCGAATTCAGCGTTCGTCACACGAATCGTCGCAATAAAGCTCATCGATTAGCGGTTGCCAGACCCGACAGAATCTGATATTCATTATAACGTTCCCTCCGTCTCTTGGCGCCCCGACGGTCTCCGCGATCTCCTACTCTTACTCGAGAACACCCCCATGCGAGAGCGATTAGCCCAGCTTATGTTCCTCCCGAACCCCGGTCCGAGCGTTTTTGCCGCCTGGGCGGCCCGCCTTCTTTTTCCGCGTCCGCAACAGGACCGGATAGCTGGCGACTTGCGCATGAAGCGCCCCCCAGGAGCGGGGCGGGATCGCTGACTCCAACCGGCCCGCAGTGGTCGGCCGGAGTTGAGATCTGCACTCTCAAGTTGCTGATTCGGGCTCTCGTCACCCAGGCTCCGAAGACTGTGGAAGTGACCCTGAGGGAGTAGTCTCGGAGCTCCACTACAGCCCGACCGGAACCGCCGCCGACACCTTCCCGGACAAGGACGACCACGAGTTCATCGAGCTTCTCAACCTGTCCACTACCGATACCGTCGAACTCATCGGGGTTCATTTCACCAACGGGATCACCTTCACCTTCACTGGGAGCAACGTTCCGCAACTGCTCCCCGGTGGCCGGGTCGTGGTGGTGAAGAAACTTGCGGCCTTCATCGAACGCTACCCCGCGGTCTCTCTCAGTTTGGTTGCCGGGGAGTTCACGGGCAGTCTCGAAAACTCCGGGGAACGCATCACGCTGCTCGACGCGACCGATGCCTCGATCAAGGGCTTCGTGTACGACGATCAATTTCCGTGGCCCGTCTCTCCGGATGGAGACGGATACAGCCTCGTCTTGAACTGCGATACCGCCAATCCCGATCACAATCTTGCCGGCAACTGGCGTTCCCACGCTACGCTGCACGGAAATCCGGGCGGACCGGACGGGGAATCCTGGGCCGACTTTGTCGCCTTCCATGGCCTCTCGGGGGTTCTGACCACCGACCCCGACCTCGATGGAACCAGCGACTACGAGGAGTACATCTTCGGCACCGATCCCAACGACAAGGACAGCGACAGCCCAACCAACATTTCGCTGCAAACGGTCTTCGTCGATGGCATGTTCCAGGAGTTCCTCACCATCACCGTGCAGCGGAACCTCAACGACGGGGAGATTCTGATCATTCCCGAGTTCACCACCGACCTCCTCACCTGGACGGAGGCGGACATCATCATGTTCGACGCCGTCAACCAGGGAGACGGGACGGAACTCATCTCGTGGCGGACCACCCTGCCCGCCTTCGATCCCGCCAAGGACCGCTGCTTCATGCGGCTGCGGATCGAAGGAAAGTAACCGGGTTTGCTGCCGGTGGCCCAACAACCCGGAACGGACGGATTGTCGCTGGTGGGAATGGAGCGCTGGCGGCGGTCGCGAACGGTTGAGAATGACTAATGGCCAGCCGCAAATATGGATTATCTTTTGAGATTAATGCTGCGAGGGTTACTTCGATCGTCGCGTAGATCGCCCCGCTGGGAGGCCCCCTCGT
The DNA here is from genome assembly GCA_046581525.1 of Roseibacillus sp. Taxonomy (GTDB): domain Bacteria; phylum Verrucomicrobiota; class Verrucomicrobiia; order Verrucomicrobiales; family Akkermansiaceae; genus Roseibacillus_B. The sequence continues at coordinate 31,397 of JAYGGC010000197.1, forward strand.
AGGTGGGACGATCGAGGAGAACTGTGCAGGTTTTCCCGACTTTCATGGATGCCGAGTTCCCTCCCACGAACCCCGGGAACGCACCGTTTTTTGGCGTCCTCCCAAGTCCTTGACGTCGTTCGATCGTGCCATTACCTTCCATCCTCGCCGGCGTATTTATGACGCTCATTCGCTCCAAAACAATCCCCCCCTCAGACGAACCATGATCACCAAGCGGCTTGCGCTTTTCCTTGCCACCTTCGCCACCCCGTTCGCCCTCCACGCGGACGAAATCCTCAAACCCCCGGGATCGGACTGGGACTTTCTCCTCTACAAAAGCCTCATCAACGACCCGCTTGATCCTGCCAGTTTTGACATCGATTTCCACACCACGTGGCATGATCCAGTCGCCCTCGGCTACGACGGCCCCCCCTTTGTCTCCGGTATTGGCTACTTTGGCTACGGAGTGATCACCGGTGCCCCCATCGTCACCAACATCTGGAACCCGGACGGTACCCTTGCGACCGATGATCCTCCCAGCGGTCAGCGCTACACGGCCTACTTTCGCACCACCGTCACGCCTACCCAACCAGTCTCCTTTCTTCGCTTCACTGGAATCATCGATGACGGCGCGATCATCTACGTCAACGGTGTCGAATTGACTCGCATCAGGATGACCTCCGCTCCCGATGCCTGGCTCCTGATTTCGAATGGCAACGGCGACGAGGACATTTCGGTAACGGCGTCTGAAGCGATTGTCCTTCCCGCCAATGTTCCCGTCACCATCGCGGTCTCGGTGCATAATGGGAGTGCCAGCAGTTCGGACATGGGCTTCGATCTCCTGATTGAGTCTGTGGTCGCGGCAGTCTCTGCCAACGACGACTTTGCAAATGCCACCGAGTTGAACGGTAGCATTCCGTTGAATGTCACGGGCAACACCGGCAATGGAGTGGGTGGACCAGGGGCAACCAAGGAAGCGGGCGAGCCCAATCACGCCGGTGACACGGGCGGGGGATCGGTCTGGTGGAAGTGGACTCCCACCGAGTCAGGCAGGGTTTCGCTGAGCGCGGACGGGACCGACTTCGCCAGCTTACTCGCGGTCTACAACGGATCGGCGGTGAATGCTCTCACGGTCGTCTCACGCTATGCCAACCTCAACGTCCCCGCCTCCAGCGCCGATGAACCGTTCCATCCCGGTTCTCGCGTGGAATTTGATGTGGAGGCCGGCACGACCTACTACTTCGCGGTCGATGGCGCGGCAGGGGCCTTTGGGAACGTGAGCCTGACCCTCGCCAGCATCTTCACCTTCCTCGATCCAGTTGTGGAATTGCTCCCCGCGCGGAGCGACTGGGAATACCTCCTCGCGGTTGACCTCACCAACCAGCCCATTGATCCCGAGACCGTCGATGCGGACTTCGACACCACCTGGCACACCTCCGCGCTCTACGATGGTCCGGCCTTTTCCGGCCCGGCGCCTGCTCTCCTCGGTTACGGGGGCGTGATCGATGCCGACCCCATCGTCACTGATATCTGGGGCGGACGGGACCACGATGGTGACCTGGTTGCCGACCCTCGGCCGCCTACCGGTCTGCGCTACGCAACTTACTTCCGCACCACCTTCACGCCCGCCGAAGCGGTCGAGAACCTCGGCTTCGAAGGTCTCGTCGATGACGGTGCGATCATCTACCTCAACGGGATCGAAGTCGCCCGCATGAATGTTGCAGACACCAAGGATGCCACTGACTGGCAGGTGTTCGCGGACGGGACTACCGTCAATGGGATCGGCGATGAAGTCGGTCCCCAGGTCGTCTTCGACCTCGGCCGCATTCTCCCCGCCGGTGTGCCGGTTGAGATTGCAGCGAGTGTCCACAACCCGAACGCCACCAGTTCTGACATGGGCTTTGACCTTCGCGTCTATTCGGTGAACACCCCGCCGCTACCTCCGGTTCCCCAGAGCTTCAATATCACCGTATCGACGACCGCCGTGGCGGGGGAGTTTGAGCTCACTTGGCCCAGCCTGACGGGAATGACCTATCGTGTGGAATTCAGCCCGGACCTCGAATTCTGGTTCACCATTGGGACAGGAGTGGCCGCCGATCCCAGCGGAGTGAACACCTTCCTGGATTTCCCCGGGGAAACTCCGGGATTCTATCGCGCCTCCGAAGAGCCTTAAACGGTCGCCCTTGGCAGCTGCTGGACGGAATGCCACCGGGATGAGGCTCGTCCTCGTCCGCGAATCGCAGTCGCCTCAGCCTCAGACCTCGAAATCTCGAGGAAGAGGCTACGAGTAGGATCCTGTATTCCGCCTCCCGTCTCCGCGGTGCTACGCCGTGGCAAGCCGACGCCCGCTCCCGTCTACTTCTCCAAAATCCACACGTTCCGAAAGGCCACCGGATTTCCGTGGCCCTGGAAGACGATGGGGCCCTCGGGCACTTCCTTCCGTCCGCCCCCTGCCCCGGTGCCCTTGGGCAACTTCACGGCGTCGTGAATTTTCACCCCGTTATGGGCGACCGTGATGGTCGCGTCCGCGGTCTTCACTCCCGCTCCATCGAACTTCGGAGCGGTGAATTCGATGTCATAGGTTTGCCACTTCAGCGGCGGAAGACACATCGGGGTGTCCGCGGTCTTGAATTTGTAGAAGCAACCGCACCACTGCTTGGGATCGGACTTGATGGGGAGCTTCACCTGCTCCCGGTCGTAGACGAGCCCGAAGCTGTCGAGGACCTGCACCTCGTAGCGATTCTGCAGGTAGATTCCGCTGTTGCACCGATCCTGGCTGGTCACCGCGGCGAGCGGTTTGTAGGGCAGCCGAAACTCCAGGTGCATCGTAAAGTCGCCGTACTCCTTCACCGTCTGCGCCCCCGCCCAGAGATATCCGTCCTTCCCTTCGCCCTTCACCAAGGTTGCATCGACCTTGTCTCCGACCAGGACGTCGGCTCCGGCCGGTGCCTTCCTGCCCACCGTGGGGCTCGTGCGCTCGGCCTTCTCCATGCCCTTGGTTGCTGCCAACACCCCGGCCTGGTCGGTAGAGGCAACCGCCGGAGCGGACTTGTCCCAACCCGCCCCCGGGAGCCCGCCCTTGAAGGCGCTGACGTAAAAGCGGCCCTTGCCCAGGGCCACGACCTGCACGCCGATGCTCTTGCCTACGTACTCGCCCTGCACGGTGTAGTCGGGATCCTCCGCCTCGGCTTTCTTCGGATCGGTCCAGATTTGCCCAGTCGGCTTCGCGCCAAAGGCCGGGCTCACCAAAAAGAGGACAATCGCGCAGGCGATCTGGAACAGCGTGGACATGCAGCCGGGTCTCATGGCGACAGAGTGAACAATTTGCGCGGAGGCGCAAGCCGCCAGACAATGGGTGAATGGGCTACTCCGGGCATTGCGCGCGACCCCCGATCCGTCTAGAAACACTCAATCGCAAGACGCTAAGAGCATGGGACAATCATTCGAAATCGAGGGCAAGATGAAGGTCATCAACGATATCCAGACTTTCAACAGTGGCTTCACCAAGCGCGAGTTTGTGGTGCAAGTCGAGGACGGGAACTACCCGCAGATGATCAAGTTTGAGTGCGTGAAGGAAAAGACCTCACTCACCGACGGACTGGAGATCGATGACGCGGTCAAAGTCACCTTTGACATTCGCGGCAACGAGTTCAAGGAACGCTATTACGTGAACCTCAACGCCTGGAAGCTCGAAAAGATCGGCGCGTCCTCTGGCGGTGGGGGCAGCTCCCCCCAATACAGCGATGAGGACGCTCCCGCGGGTCTCGGTGATCCACCGACGGACTTCGTGGAAGAGGAAGACGACATTCCGTTTTAGACCGACTGGCACGAAAAAGGGGAACGGGCCTCGACCGTTCCCCTCTGAGTTGATTTGAATCCCGGGTCGGTCAGCGACCCGGCGCGATGTGGATTTCCACGCGCCGGTTCCTGGCCTTGCCTGAGGCCGTTGCGTTGGAAGCGATCGGTTGTGATTCACCGAATCCCCGAGTCACGAGGCGGCCTCCGCTCACCCCACTGCTGGCGAGGGAGTTCGAGACCGCGCTGGCCCGGCGCTGGGAGAGGCGTCGGTTATAGGAGGTGCCGCCGTCTGAGTCGGTGTGGCCGTTGACCAGTACGGTGGTGCGACTGTACTTTCTCAGGACGATCGCAACGGAGTTCAGGGTTCGGGAGAAGCTCGGCTTGATGCGATCGCTTCCCGAGTTGAATGTGATGTCGTGCGGCATGTTGAGGACGATGTTGTTGCCCCGGCGCGAAACGCTCACGCCCGTGCTGCGAAGTTCATCGCGAAGCATGGCCTCTTGCTGGTCCATGTAGTTGCCGATACTCCCCCCTGCCACCGCTCCCAGGCCGGCCCCGATCAGCGCACCGCGTCGGGCATTGCCATCACCCACGTTGTTCCCGATGATTCCTCCGAGAAGCGCGCCACCCACCGCGCCCAACCCGGCACCTGCAGTGGTCTTGGAGAGCTGTTGTTCACCTGTGTAGGGATTTTCGGTGACGCAGCTCGACAGGCTGAACGCAGCGATGACGGAAGAAACGGCGAGAAGCCGCCGGCGCGGAGACGGAAATGGTTTCATAGCCCGGGCATCATAGGGAAAATACCGGAATGTTCAACTGTGGATGGAGATATTGCAGGTGCCCACGGTGTGATCCATCGTTGAGCAAGCATCCACAGGATGAACGAATACGACGAGCTCGCCGACGAACTGAATGGCAGGGCCGCTCAACTCGGAGGCCATGCGCAGTATTGGATCGGACTCGCTGGTGCGCCGGGCAGTGGAAAGAGCACCCTGGCCGCCGCACTGCGGGAGCGCTTGGGCGAGCGGCTCACTCTTATTCCCATGGATGGCTATCACTATTATCGACAGGAACTGGATGCCATGAGCGATCCCAAGAACGCGCATGCCCGGCGAGGCGCTCCCTTTACCTTCAATGCCCCCCGCCTCGTCGCGGAATTGCTTGAGGCCCGGGAGAGTGGCACCGGGTCCTTTCCCGATTTCGACCATGGGGTGGGTGATCCGGTCGAAGATGTCATCGTGCTCACCAACGAGATCCCCCGGATTGTCATGGTGGAGGGAAACTACCTTTTGCTGGACGACGAGCCCTGGTGCCGGCTTCGCGAACAGGTGTTCGACGAAACGTGGTTCCTGGATGTTCCCGTCGCTGAGTGCATGCGCCGGATTTACCAGCGTCACTTGACGACTGGACAAACGGCCGAGGGTGCGCAGCGACGGGTTGCAACCAACGACAGGATCAACGCCGATCTCGTCATCGCCGCATCGGTGAGCAATGCGGGTCGGGTGCTGCGAATCTGCCAGCTGGGGACCCTATAGTTTCCAGCCTTCACGGTAATCGCGACGCAGATACTTCTCGGCGTCAGGGGCATTCGGAAAGCGCATGTTCTTGGCGTCCCACTCCAGTTTCTTGCCGGCGCGGAAAGCCACGTTGCCGAGGTGGTTGGCTTCGGTGAGCGGTCCCGCATAGCCAAAGTGACAGGTTGTCGGTTCACCCGTCTTGCAGGCGCGAATCCACTCCGCATGGTGACCGATCGAGTCCGCAATCGCCTTGGGGGGCCGCTTGAAGTCCTTGTACTTGTCCTCCGGCAGGAGCACATGCTTCCCGTAGTCGGAGAGGAGCATGCCCTTGTCGCCCACGAAGAGACAAGCGCTGCCCCATTTCGGGATGCCGCCTTGTTTCCAGATCTCAGGTTTCTCGGATCCCTGGTACCAGGTCAGGGTCAGGGGACCGCGATCGCCACGCTTGGCGTACTCGTAGCGGGCCCACATCGAGGCCGGTGCAATTTCGGGATGCGGGGGCGGACCACCTGCTTCGATCGACTTCGGCGCATCGAGATCCAGGGCCCAGAAGGGGAGATCGTTCCAGTGACTGCCAAGGTCGGACATGGTGCCGTTCCCGAAGTCCCACCAGCGGTACCACTTCGGACCGGGGAAATAGACCGAGTGGAAGGGACGCATGGGGGCCGGTCCGATCCAGAGATCCCAATCGAGTTCCTTGGGCACTGGTTGTGCTTCCTTGGGCCGCTCTTGCGCATTGACGATGTCGCGATTCTTCTTGGCATCCGCCGGGCTCTGCCATCCCCATGCGCGACCGACCCACACGTGTGCTTCCGTGACATTACCGATCGCGCCCGACTGGATGAGCTCCACCACGCGTCGATAGTTGGTTCCGGCGTGGATCTGGGTTCCCTGCTGCGTCGCGACCCCGGCCTTGGCGGCCGCCTCGGTGATAAGCCGCGCTTCATAGACATCGCGCGAGAGAGGCTTCTCGGAATACACGTGTTTCTTCGAACGCAGGGCGGGAAGGGTCGCGAAGGCATGGGTGTGCTCGGTGGTGCTCACCACCACGGCATCGTAGTTGCCCGGCTTGTCGTAGAACTTGCGAAAGTCGCGATACTTGGCGGCCTTGGGGTGACGCTTGGCAGCGCCCTGGAGATTGCGATCATTCACGTCGCACAGCGCCACGATGTTTTCGGTCTTGCCGATCGTTCGCATGTTGTGCCCCCCGCGGCCCCCGCATCCAATGATCACGACGTCGAGTAGCCCGTTCGGCGACTTGGCGCTCACGATTGCGGGAAATCCAATCGCGCTGGTGGCGGCGGTGGCGGTCACTCCCTTCAGGAAACGACGGCGCGGGGCGGGTGATGGCTGGGTGTGCGAGTTCTTATCCATGGCTAATAAAACGCCGCAGTGAGACGAGGTCTTGCCGGAAATTCAAGGCGATTCTCGCGACGGCCTGCGACGGGCCTGAGATCGCTCGCGTGTGACACCCGCACTCGCCCACACCCGTCTCAACCATCCCTCACCGTCCACTCTTCTCACCACTTCCAACCACCGAACTCGGCCGGAATGCCATGCTGGCCTGGATCGGATAGCTGCAGATACACCCGGAACTACCCTCCGGAATGAGCAGGAGGCCGCTCGCCGGGATCATGTTGATCCAGCACCCCGGCCGCGAAACGTTCGCGATTTTTTGCTGTTTCCGATTTAGCAGGTCGAAGGTGGTGGGGTGCGAGGCGCGATAGTAGAGCCGGCTCGCCGAGGCCGAAAGTGCGCCGCATCCGCCTCCGCCGCTGCGCCGGAAGGTGAAGAGCGGCTTGCCGGTCGCGAGCTCGTAGACCTGCGGCTCCACGATGAGCATTTCACCGGTGATGACGGGATGAAGATCCTGTTCGCCGTGCGTGAGGTCCTTGCCGCGGCCGGTGTCAAAGGTGTGCTGCCACCGCCGTTTGCCGTTGGCTGGATCGTAGACCTGGGTGTCGTAGTGCAGGGTGACGCGCCCACCCTTCGCGCTGCCCGGTCCGTTGCGCGAGTCCACAATCACGAGTTGCCCTGCCGCACAGGAAAGGAACAGCGTTTGGATTCCGGATAGCAGTTCGAGTGGTTTGCGCCAGAGCGGCTTGCCGGAATCCAGGTCGAGGGCGACGATGGTGGCGCCCTTGGATTCGATCAAATCGGAGTAGTGCCACCGCCCTGCCACCCGTTTTGCCTTGCCGCTCGCGACCGTGTCGCTTCGGTCTCCGTCGTGTGATCCGGGCACAACCAGCGTTTGTGGATCGTTGCTCTCGAGAAAGAAAATGCGCCCGGAGTGGATACAGAGCGAGGGATTGAAGATTGCCCCGCTTGGGCGGTAGGTCCACTGCCGGGTGCCTGACTTTCGAGCAAGGGCGAAGAGGCTTTCGCTGCACACGATCCGTTGTCGGTCACCGTAGGCACCACTGAAGATGCTGACCTTGGCGAGCTCGCGGCGAATTGCCCCTGTCGGCGAAGCGGATCCGATCAGCAACTCGTCGTTCACTCCGCCGATCGCGAGATAGCCCCACTCCTGCGACTCCGGATCGACTGAGAACTTGCGCAGGCGGTTTCCGGTGTTGGCGTCGATCTCAAGACAATCCGGACCGGCGGCGGCATAGAGCGAGTTGTCCTTTGCGAGCGCAAGGTTCCCGCCATCGCGCAGCACGGCCACCCGCGTGAAATTCTCGATCTGCTGTTCCCAGAGAATGGTCCCGTTGAAGGCATCGATCCCAAACAAGTATTCGCGACCGGGAACGAAGAGGAAGCCGTTTGCTGCGAGTGGTGGTGGAGCGCGGAGATGACGGTCGACCATGTGGTGTGGGCCCGGCGCGCCGAACCACTGCGGGCGAAGCGGACCATCGGGGAGGCGATCGCCCCCGCTCGAGGCGCTGTTTCCCGGATCGCCGTAAATGTGCGTCCAGCCCCCGGCTGCGGGCACCTCCTTGGCGCGGTGGATCTGGTTGTTCAGGGCCGCGACCCCGTCGTAAGGCCGGAGGAGGCGTTGCACTTCCGCCCCGGGAAGGCGCAGGTCGCGGTGCTCACTGGTCACCAGATTGAAGATGCCGTCGACGTAGGGCAGCTTCTGGTAATCGCTCACGTGTTGGATCGAGGGTCGCGTGAGGTTGCCCCAGCTCTTCGTCTCCATCTTCCTCCGAAGCGCTGCCACTCGCGATTCATCGCGATCAACACCCACCACCTTCATCGCAGTGGACAGGGACAACTCGTGGATCAGCGCGCCATCCTTGATCCCGACCACGAGGATATAACCGCGATTGCGTGGCAGGAGCTTCACCAGCCGCTGGCCGGCCTTGGTCGATTCCACGGTGAGGGGCGCCGGGTCTGGACCGGCCTCCGCCCCCGAATTGCCCTCACTCGAAAAGGAATAGATGCGACCGCTCTCGGTGCTCACGAAGAGACGGCCTGCTGCCGCCGCCAGGCTCCGCGCGGGACCATCGACTTCGGCTTCCCAGATTTTCTTTCCCGCCTCGTCAAAACCAGCGACCGATCGACTACCACCGGCGTAGGTCACCCCGCCCGCCACCACCGAGGCGTGAGGATAGCCCTTGATCGGAACGGCCGGGGCGAGGGCATCCGACTTTTGCTGGCGGTGCTTGGAGATCGTTGCGAATGCCCCGCCACCTGGTGCGCGGCCCGTCGAGGCAACCACCTTGCCGTCGCGTTCGGTCAGGTATCCCTGCGGACTGATGCTCACTGGTTTCTCGGAGAGAATTGTTCCGGTGCGAATATCGACCGCGCACTGCCAGCAGCCTTCCGCGGGAAACAGCCCTGCGCCGAAGTATGCTGTGTCACCCTTCACCAGGACGCCGGTGCGCACGGGCCAGAGGCTGATCAATCGCCCATTTCCCGGCAGGCGTTCGTCGCGTGCAGAGGGCGGACGGGCCTTCCATTGGAGTGCTCCGCTCTTGGCATCGAGACAATAGACTGCCCCGTCGTCGCATCCGAACAGGACGGTGTTTTTCATCACCGTGGGAGCAAGTCGAATGGGCCCTCCCGCGATGAAACTCCACTGCTCCTTGCCAGTGGTCGCATCGAGACAGCGCAGCGAATCATCCGCCGACGATCCATAGAAGAGGCGTCCCTCTGACACCACCACGCTGTGAATCCAATCGAAGGTCACGCGCGGCACTTCGGGGGTGAGGCGATTGCGCCAATAGTCGCTGAGAGCGGTCTCCGGCCAGGCCGGTGCCGGCTGGTGTGATGGAATGTGCACCCACGAAGCCTGCTGGGAAAGTGCGGGAAGCGCCTCACCGGCCCGCCCGCTGCGTGCGTTGTCGCCCATCCAGGTGGTCCAGTCCGAGGGCCCGCCGGTCCGCGCGACGACTGCATCTTCGATTCCAGGAAACTCATCCTTGCGTTTCGCAAACCGCTTCGCCAGTTCCTCCGCTGGGAGCGCGCGATGCCAGAGCGTGATCCTCTCGAGCTTTCCCGTGAAGGGATAGTAATCGTTGTCGTCGCGATAGGCGCCGATCGTGAAGAACGGCGACTCGGGTTGGAGAATGGGTCCGCTCTGTCCGACATGCTGCGCACTCAATTGCCCGTCGACATAAAGGCGCATCTCGTTGCCGTCGTAGCTCGCCGCCACGTGGTACCAGGTTCCCGTGACAAACTTCCCGGACGCCCGCAGGTAAGTGATGCGCGCCGGCTTCTCCGCGACCAGGCCGAAATAGAACTGGTTGTTCCCGTAACCGAGAATCCAACCACGCTCATGGGTGCCGGTGTCGTGCACCGCGCCCAGGATGCCGCCCCATTCGATCGAGCGGTCGATCTGGACCCACGCCTCCACCGTCATCGCCTTGGTTGGCAGTTGCGCCTCCTTGATTTCCCGTGAGAGAAGGATGCCACCGACCTTCGGATTCCTGGCAGAGGGAAGAAGCCGCATGAACTGGAGCTCGCCGTCTCGCTCGAGTCGGTACTCTCCGATCATCTCACCCCGGAGGTCACCGGCCGCGGCGCGCAGTTTTCCGCCCTGCACGCTGCCGGGCACGAACCGCCACTCCTGGATGGGACCCTGCTGCCCAAGCGCTCCCAGGGAACCCGCGAGGAACAGCCCAAGAATCCGCAGGCATCTTGCGAAGGGGAGTGGTGGATTCATATTATCAGGCGAGGGATCTCCCTCGCTCCTTACACACTCTTAACAGTTCCCCTTGCAACTCGCACGAAAATGGAGCGTTTCTTCCCTCGTGAAATTAGTTCTTTTCTCTGCGGCTGTCCTCGTCACGACCACTGTCCTTGCTTCCGCGCAAGGCGGGCCGCGCCCCAATGACCTCGGGGCCAGTCCCCGGCCTGTCGGCGATGCCGGCGTGGCGTGGTACACCACCTGGGACACCGCCCTGGCCGAGGCCAAGCGCTCAAACCGGCCCATCTTTTTCATGGCGGCGGCGGCGACTTGCAGCGGCATCTCCGGCGTCTTCTGACCGGGCTACACCGGAACGCAGAACAGTTTGTTCTCGCAGAAAGAATTCATCGACGCCTCCCGCGACTTTGTTTGTGTCCGTCTCGAGTCCTACGAGAGCGAAGAGCACCAGAAGATGGTGCGTTCCTTCCTGAACGGACGCTTCGAGAACACCGCCTTCTGTCTGCTCGCGCCGGATGGCGTGGAACGGCTCTCCGGAACCGGACGGAGTCCCGCCATGGGACTACGAGCGGGCAGACGTGGCGGCCGTGGCGCGGGTGGCAACGACTTGGTCGTGGACGCCATGAAGGGCATCGCCGGGAAGTACAGCACCAAGGGCAAGTCCGACGAAATTGTAGTCCAGGATTTCCACACCTTCAAACAGAGCCTCAACGTGGCCTCCGGTGACCAGCGCCTGCTCCTCTACGTGGTCGCTCCCGAGAGTGAGCGCGAGGGGTTGCGCAAGAGCCTGCGTCCGGTCCTGAGTGACAGGGATGTCATCGGCCGGTTCCACACCGACTTCGCGGGTGAAGAGAGCGATGCGGATTGGCGCAAGGTGATCGATGGTGCAACATCGAAGGCTGGCCTCTTCATCATCCGTTCCGACAAGTTTGGCCAGAAGGGGAGCGTGATGGCGGGCCTGCCGCTCGATGCTGAGAGCAAGGAAATCAAGAGCGCCCTCCTGAGCGCGAACGCCAAGTTTGCCAAATCGGAAACGCGCAAGGTTTACAGCGAGCACGTCTCGGAAGGACGACGCCAGCAAGTGTACTTCGAGAACGCCATGCCTTACGGCGAAGATCGGGACGGCGACGGCGAGATCGATCACAAGGGTCGCGGTCGCGGAGGTCCGGGTGGCGCGGGGCGTCCCCAAGGTGGTCCCCGTCGTCGAGGTGGCCCCCCGGAAGGACGCCGAGGTGGTCCTGGTCGTGGCGGTCCGGGACGTGGTGGCCCTCCTCCGGGAGAGCGCGAGGGCCCTCCCAAGGCGCGACCTGGTGGCCGCTAACTTGACAGAATTCCATTGGATGCCGGGTTTTTCCCGGCATCGTTGCTCAGCTCAACTCGCTCCAGCCATGACCAATCGATACCGCGCACTTTTCTTCCTCTGCGCCATTGCCTCCTGACTGTCGCCGATGCCCAACGCCCGGACCGTAGTGGTCGACCGCGTCGCGTTCCCTTGTCCGAGCAGGAAAAGAAGGCCATCGAGGAGGGGTTCAAGGGGCTGACGACCGATGGCGTGGTCGTCCCCGGTCTCTACTCGATCAAAGCCAGCGGGGGTCTCCACCGAGCCCGTCAGGGCGGAGTCAGGCAAGCACAAGGGGACTGTCATCATGCAGGAGGAGCAGGATCAGGGCCTTGCCTTCATGCAGTCCCTGCCTGCCGCCCAGCAGAAGAAAGCCCTCATCAATGGTGAGAAAGGGGGGGCCAACAATCTCGCGGAAGCTTTCAAGGAGAACCTCATCGTGGCCAACGTCGGCATCCGCGCGAGCGAGTTCGACGAGGCGGGGTCTCCTCGATCTCATCGCGATCTATGTCAGCCACCAGGATGAGGGGCACGCCAAGGTCCGCCTCTCCGAAGTGAAGTCCCATCTCGACGAAACCTACTTTGCCTGGATCGGTTCCACCGGGAAGGACGCGGTCTTCTACTACCACATCCAGAGCCCGGTGATCTACATCGAGTTCGATCACCAGCGGCCCATCGGCCTCAAACGCACGAACATTCCCTCCCGGGTACACATCCACGCCGTGATCCGCACCCCCAACGGCAACGATTACGGCAAGAGCCTGTTGCAACAGCACCACGAGAAGCACCACACGAAGTGAGGGAGTAGTGGAGGGGAGGGCTAGCCCAGCTCCGCCATCACGGTTTCGGTCTTGAAATTCTGGAAGTCGGGGAGCGTTCCGCACGACCGAGAGCGTCGACCAAGTGGATTACCTGATCGCGCCAACTAGTGCTTCATTGGCCCACGCAATCCTGCTTATGGACGAGGTCAATCCCCACCGGGCACCTGAGCCTGGGGCGATGAATCCAATTCGCCAAAGATCGGCTTTCTTCCCCTCCGAAACGGGTTCATGCTTGGCGGGTTGAATCCATCACAACCATCGCCATGAAACCGCTTCCCAAGATCACCGCCGCACTCCTTGCCCTGGGGCTTGCCCAGTCTGCCCTCCGGGCCCAGGACGAAGCCAAGGAGACCCCTCTCAACTCCGGACCGGCAGTGGGAACTGCTCTCACGCCGGTGAAATGCTACGCCACAAACGGCTCGCTCAGCGGCCAGGAGTTCGATGCCGCCGCCAAGCTGGGAAATGCTCCCTGTGCGTTCCTCTTCATTCATGAACTCACGCGCAACACAGCTCCGGTCCTGCGCGGCCTGGACAACCTCACCACCGAGTTCGCCATTCTTGGCTTCAAGTCCTACACCGTCATGCTCAGTGGTGATCGCACGGCGGGCGAAGCTCAACTCAAGCGGGTGAATGGCTCGCTGCGTCTTGCCAATCCAATCGCACTCAGCATCGATGGCGCGGAAGGGCCGGGAAACTACGCGCTCAATCGCAAGGCGGCGCTCACTGTCGTCTTTGCCAAGGAGGGCAAGGTCACAAAATCCCTGGCCCTCACCGACACCGGTCCCAACGACGTCCCGGTCATTCGCAAGGCCATCGTCGCACTCACCGGCGAGCTCCCGGAAGATCCCGCCGAGCTCAGGAAATTGGTCGCCGCTTCCTTGCCGGCCGATCCGGAGAAACTGAAACTCCTTGCCGCCGATCAGATGCTGGAGCTGAAGCGACTCCGTGCGCAACTCGTGCAGCTCCGGCAACAGGCGCGAGCGGGAGGAACAGCGATGCGGCGTCAACCGGCCCGGCCAGCTCGCCCCGCCCCGGGCGCTCCGCCGCAAGGTCGCGGACCCTCCCGGCCGAATGCCGCCGAGAGACCCGCGCGCCAAGGCAGTGCGCCGGATGATGCCGAACTCGGCAGCCTCCTGCGCTCGTTCATTCGCCAGACCAACGACCAGGCCCGCGCGGATGAAGTCTTCGACGCGGTCAAGGTCCGGGCTGCGAGTGACGATGGGTTGAACAAGGAAGCGATCGAGATGTTCAAGCTGATGCTGAGCTTTCCAGATCGCTACGGGACCGAGTATGCCCAGGGCCTGGCAAAGTCGTTTCTCAAAGAGAACACCCCGGCGAAGAAGGAAGAGTGAAGACTCTTGGCGCAGCACTGCTTTTGCTGGCGATGGGCATCCCGGTGCTCCGCGGCGAAAGCGAGGCGCCATTTCATTTCGAGTCAGACATCGCGCCCTATCTCGCGCGGCATGGCTGCGCGGCGGCCGAATGTCATGGCGGAGCGACCGGTCGCGGCGGCTTCAAGCTTTCCCTCTTCGCCACCAACGCGCGGGCCGACTACGAAGCGATCACCCAGCACCTCGCAGGGCGTCGACTTGATTTTTCCGATCCGCAGCAGAGCCTTATTCTGCGCAAGCCCACCAAGGCGATGAAGCACGGGGGTGGACGCATCATTGATCGCGACAGCGAAGGATACCGCGCGCTGGAAAGCTGGATCCGAGTCGGAGCCCCCTATTCCCGTGGGGACATGGGAGTGCTGTCCCGACTCGAGATCGCGATGAAGAAGAGCGGGCGCGGAAAGCAGGCCGTCGTATCCGGATTCTTTGATCAGTCCGAGGGGAGTGCTTATGTTCGCGATGTCACCGCCCTGGCGCGCTTCGAGTCGACCGACGACCGCGTGGTGTCGGTCGACGAGGATGGGCTGGTCTCAGTGCGCGGGCCGGGAGAAGCGTGGATCATTGCGCGCTATGGAAAGCTTTCAGCCCGATTTACGATGCTCAATTCCTTTGGTCCGGTGGCCAATCCGTTCAGCGCCCACCCGGCGAATCCCAATGAACATTGGCGCAAGAAACTCACGGATCTTGGGATCGAGCCGGCGCCCGCGGCCGGACCCTATCGGATCCTGCGACGGCTTTATCTCGACCTGGTCGGCCGGCCTCCCGCTCCGGATGAAATTGCCGCCTTCCTGAAGCACCCTCCACCCGCGCGGGTTCCGAATACGGCGCGGAAACTCCTCGCCTCTGATGAATTCTCGAACCAACTGGCCCGGCACCTTTGGCGCTGGTTCGAAGTCCCCCTTCCCGAGGACGATCTGGAGTTCACCGCCGAGCGCAACGCCCGGCTTCGCGAGGAGATCCGCGCCTTCGCAGCCCGGGATGGCAGTCTCCTCAAGTTCGCCGCCTCGATGTACCATCAGGCGGGCCGCCGTGAGTTTGTCTACCGCTTTGGTGATCCACGCGACCGGGCCGAGTATGTGGGTCGCGCCCATTTCGGCATCAGCATCGGCTGCGCGCGATGTCACAATCATCCCTTCGATCGCTGGTCGCAGGCTCAACACCTGCAGTTTTCCGCCTTGTTTGCGGACGGACGACCCGGGGCCGGCGAAAAGGGGGAAATGGCAGCAGGCATGTTCTTTCTTCCGGGCGACGGCAAGGCGATCGAGCCCGCGCTCCTCCCTCTCTGGGGCCCGGTGGGCAAGGTGGATTCCCATCGGGATCATGGTGAGCAGTTGGCGAACTACCTGCAGGATGACGGGATCACTCCCTTCGTGCGGAACGCCGCCAATCGCATGATCGGGATCCTCCTTGGAACACACCTGGTGGATGCCCCCGACGACCATCGCTTGAGCAATCCGGCCCTCCACGAGCCCTATCTGTTCCACCTGGCCAAGGAGTTCGAGCAGGGAGACTACCGCTTGCGGCACCTCGTCGAGTGGATCGTGACCTCCCCGCTCTATGCCTTGGACAGCGCCCCCCCGGGACCTGAGTCGCTCAGTGGCGACCCGCAGCTCCGTTACCTGGCGCGTCGCGAGGCCCGACCGATGTCGAGCAACCAGTTCCAGCGCTCCGCCACCTTCGTCCTCGGCATCGATCCTCCGCGTGAGAAATCACCGGCCACCCCTCTCGCCCAGCAGCTCCACCTTCTCAACAGCGGCAAGCTTCAAGAGTGGCTGCGCACTCCGGGGAACCAAGTGGATGCCATCTTCGATTTCGAACCTAGTGCGATCAAGCGGCTCGATCAGCTCTACCTCCTCATCCTCACTCGTCACCCCCGCCCGGAGGAGCAGCAGGCCCTTCTTCCACTCCTCGTGGGGTCTGATGAGCAGCACGCCGTGGTGCGCGACCTGGCCTTTGCCCTCCTCGCCAGCCGGGAGTTCAGTTCCATCAGATAGCACGCCATGAAGCAATACGATCGTCGCTACTTCCTGACCTCCCTGGGAGCCTTCCCCTTCCTCCCCAGCATTCTCTCCGCGCAAGCGCTGCGGGAAGGAAGGCAACCGCGGGCGCTCATCCTCCTCTGGATGGACGGCGGCATGTCCCACCTCGATACGCTCGACTGCAAACCCGAAGCGCCACCCGACATTCGCGGTGACCTTGGCATCATCGAGTCCAGCGTCGAGGGCGTCTTCGTGAGCGAACACTGGCCGCGCATCGCGAAGATGATGAAACACTGCAGCGTGGTCCGCAGTCTCACCAGCCCGGAAGGAAACCACGATCGCGGATCGCACTTCATGCTCACCGGGCGTCGACCCTCAACGGTCCTGACCTATCCGTCGGTCGGTTCCGTGCTTGGGAAGCTGGGCGAGCTTGTGACCGACAATCCCATTCCGCCTTACATCGCCATTCCGGAGGCTCATCAGTATGCCCGGCAGGGCTTTCTCCCGGTCGCCAATGCTCCCTTCGAGCTTCTCGGCGATCCCTCCAAGCCAACGTTCAAAGTCAAAGACCTCCAGCCTGCCCCGGGAATGCGACGCGCGCTCGATCTCCTCAAGCGCATCGACGAAATCGACGGCCATCCGCGATCGGAGAGTGAAGCTGCCCGCGACCAGTTTCTTTCACAGGCACGTTACCTCTCTCTGAGTCCGGAGGTGCGCGCCCTTTTCGATCTTAAGGAGGAGAAGCCCGATCTGCGCAAACGTTACGGCCGCCATTTTTTCGGGCAAGCGTGTCTTCTGGCGCGCCGCCTGGTGGAAGGCGGAGTGGGAACCGTGCTCGTGCGCTACAAGGGCTGGGATCATCACCAGGGGATCAACCGCGCCCTCACCCATGGCTTTCCCCCCAAGCTCCCAGCCCTCGACACCGCGATTTCCGCCCTTCACGAGGACCTCGATCGGCGCGGTTTGTTGGATCGCGTCCTCGTCCTCCTCGCCAGCGAATTCGGTCGCACGCCGCGTCTCAATCCTGCCGGCGGCCGCGATCACTGGTCACGTGCGAGCTCGACCCTTCTCTTTGGCGCGGGCATCAAGCAGGGAGTGGCAGCCGGCCAGACCGACGCCCGCGGCGAGGAGCCCGACGGTTACGCGGTGAGTCCCAAGGACCTCTATGCCACCGTTCTTCACGCCCTTGGTGCCGACACCGAAGCAAGCCTCACTACCCCGGATGGCCGGCCCATCCGCGTCGTCGATGAAGACGCCGAACCGGTGCAACGCATCCTCGCATGAAGGGAATCGTTCTCCGCGGCGTGCTCTGGGTCTTCACCGGCGTCCTCGCCTGGGCTGATTCGCACCTGGGACCGGTCACCGACCTCACGGTGTTCAACGACCAGGTCTACAGCTGTTCCCAAGCCGGAATCTTCAGGGGAACGGGAGACGACCTCACCCTTCTCGCCCGGCCCTCGATTCGGGTCACCTCCTTGTCGGGGCTCGAGGACGGCGTGATTTACGCAGGCGGCCAGCCGGGAGTGGCCGGCTCCCTCGGCTGGCTGAATCCGAAAACAAAACAGGCCGGCGTCATCGGCAAGATGGGAAAGGATCTCGTCTACGGCCTGGCGGTGCTGGGTGACGAACGGTTCGCGGTCGCGCGGGCCGATGGTGAAGTTTGGACCTCGCAGTTTACGAAGCGAGAACCCCTGCCCTCACAGCTCGTCCACAAGCACACCGCCGCTGCGCGGGCGGTCGCCTTCTCTCCCGACGGCAAGTGGTGTGCTTCGGTTGGGCTCGACGGTGTCATCATCCTTTCCGAGATCGTGGAGCGAACGTTCAGCAAGAGTCGCCAGCTCCTCGACCACACCGCAGGAATCGAGTGCCTCGTCTTCTCACCCGACTCAACGTTCCTCGCCAGCGGATCCCTCGATTCCAAGGTGCGTCTCCACGAAGTGACCGGGAAACTCGTTCGCAGCTACAATGGTCTCGGGATGGAAAACGAACCGGTAGCGGGCCGCGTGCCCTCGCGCATCCTCTCCCTGGCCTGGAGTGACCGCCTCGTTGCAGGAACCTCCAAAGGCTCGCTCTACAAGCTTTCGCTGACAGATGACACCGTGGACAGGCTCGTTCGTACCGGAAGCGATCCGATTTACGCTCTCGCCTTCGACTCGAAGGGCAACCTCCTTCTCGGCACACACGGCCGCCTCCAGGTTCTGCCAAGGTAGTTCCTCACCCCGAGACGAATTTTCTCCGTGCTCTTGGGGGCGGAACAGGCGGCGACTGGAATGGTGATCATCCTCCTTCGCCGACCACGATCGCCTTGTCCGCCTCAGTCATCTCGACATGGACAATCTCCTCGGCGGCGGCTTCGACGTTGGATTCCGCGAGTTCCGCGCCGGTGAGTGCGACTTCCGCAATCTCGGCATCTTCGACAGTCGCCAGCTTTTGATAGAAGGCGAGACGCGGGGCTGGGCTGCCCTGATCATCTGGAGGGGGAGGGTCCGATTCATCGGCAGTGAATCGTCGCCATTACGGTCCCGAGTGGCAACTCTTTGCGGCGGGATTGATCTTTTGTCGCGTCCTCTGACTGGGTAGCGTCGTGAAATGAAATCGACGCGAGGAGTGTTCCCGACTGCTGCCCTCTGGGCCGCGTTCCAGGTTTCGCTGTTGGCTGCGACGCCCCCGCAGCTCCCTGCTGACATTGATCCCGGGATCAAGCTGCTTCAGCCTGGAGTGAGGCTCACCCTCTTGGCCAAGCATCCGGATCTCGTCACGCCTACCGGAATCGACGTGGATGAGAATGGACAGATCTGGGTGGTGGCGAGCCACACCCACTTTCGTCCCGATCCTTATCCGGGGCCAGCGCATGACGAGATTCTCATCTTTGATCGGGAGGGGAAGAACCGGCGGGTCTTCTACAACAAGACCGAGGCTACCATGGACCTCGAACTTGGTCGCGATGGTTGGGTGTATCTTGCCGAGCGCGATCGGATCCTGCGGATCAAGGACACGGATGGCGATGGCACCGCCGATGTGGAGGAGAACATCGCCACTCTCGAGACCGAGGAGACCTATCCGCACAACGGATTGGCGGGGTTGGCCTGGCATCCGGATGGCGATCTTGTCTTTTCGATGGGTGAAAACTTCTGGAAGGAGTGGACCCTCACGGGAACCGATCGCAAGCAGGTGAAGGGCACCGGGGAGGGTGGGATCTTCCGGTGCACCTCTGATGGCAAGAGCCTGCGTCGCATCGCGCGAGGCTTCTGGAACCCCTTTGGCGTTTGCGTGCGAAGAGATGGTGCGATGTTCGTGGCGGAGAACGATCCCGGCGCGCGCCCGCCATGTCGGTTGCTTCACGTGGTGGAAGGTGGAGACTACGGTTACCAGCGGCGCTATGGTCGCGCGCCCGTGCATCCCTTTGTCGGGTGGAACGGAGAATTGCGCGGAACCCTGCCCATGTTGGCGGCGACCGGCGAAGCGCCTTGTGGAATCCTCCCTCTCGGCGGCGGGCTTCTCGTGCCCTCGTGGAGCGACAACCGCATCGACTTCTTTCCGCTCAAGTCCAAGGGCGCGAGCTATGAGACCAAGCGCGTCCAGTTGCTCGGAGGCACCGATTACTTTCGGCCCACCTGCATCGCACAGGGACCGGATGGGGCGTTTTACCTGACCGATTGGGTCTACACCGCCTACGAAGTGCATCAGCGCGGCCGCTTGTGGAAACTGGAGATCGATCCCGCGCAGGCCAAGTGGATGGAGCCGCGAAAGCCGGTCCCCGCGAACGCCAATCATGCTCTGGCCGCAAAACTGCGAGCGGGGGACAAGAGTGTCCCCGAGCAGGGCCTGCTGGAGATTGCAGGAGGCTCCGATCCCTTCATGCGACAGGCTGCGTTGCAGGAATTGGCGAGACGGGCGGCCGACTGGAAGCAGCAGAGCGTGGGTGGATGGACCGCCCGCAATCGCGTTATCGCCTTGCTCGCGCGGCGTCGGGCCAAACCGAAGGATGAAGGCTGGGCCCGGTTTGCGCTCGAAGATGATGACCCCGAGGTGCGCTTCGAAGCACTGCGCTGGATCGCCGATGAAGATCTCGTCGCCTTCGCGCCCGATGTCGAGAAGCTGCTCAGGAAGCCAGACTTGTCCTTCCGGCTCTTCGAAGCTTGTCTCGCGGCTGCGAACACCCTGGCGGGAAATTCGCGGGCGGGGATCGCTGAGGAGAAGATGTTGCTCGCCCGCGTCCAGGACGAGACTTCGCCGGCGGCGATCCGTGCCCATGCCTTGCGCCTGCTCAATCCCGAGCACAGGGGAATGAGCCTCGGGAAGCTGCGCAAGCTCATCGCACTCGGTGACGTGAACCTGACTTTCGAAGCGGTGCGCACCCTGGTGGCGAGGGCGGCTGATCCGGAGGTGAAGAGTGCTCTCCTCGAGCTGGCGAGGGACAAGCGTCTCCCGGTCAGGACCCGCGCCGAAGCGGTTCTCGGAGTCACCATTGACAAATATCCAGAGGAAGCCGAGGCGGTGGAGAGACTCCTCGCTCTGACGAACGACCAAGAGCAGGCGGTTCGCGAAGAGGCGATGCGCAGCCTGCGCTTTCCGCTGAAGGAGCCCGGAACCACCCTCCTGAAAGGAATCGCAGAGAAGCATCCCGAGTCGGCAGATCTGTTAGAATATCTCAACCCCGTGCAACTACCGGCGCCAACCCGGAGCGCGGCGTGGGAGGCGCGGATCGATGCGGTGGGAGGGAAGCCCGATCTCGAAGCGGGGAGGCGTCTCTTTTTCCGGAAAAACCTGACTACCTGCATCAGTTGTCACCGGCATAGCGGGCGCGGGGCGGTGGTGGGGCCCGACCTGACGGCGGTGGGAGCCCGAAAGGATCGCGCCTGGCTCCTCGAGTCGATTCTGCAACCGGGCAAGGAGGTTCCACCGCAGTTTCATCCCTGGTCCCTCACGCTGAAGGACGGATCCACTTTTTTGGGCTATCTCCTGCGCAAGGGAGGGCGAAGCGGGAAAGAATTCTATCGCGAGATCACGGGCAAGGAGCGCGCAATTCTCAAGAGCGAGATTGTCGGACGCGAGCAACTGGAGATCTCCCTCATGCCGCCCGGCCTGGTGAGCAGACTGACTGCCCGGGAGCTCCGCGATCTCATTGCCTTTTTGATGGAGCCTTCAGATTGATGTCGGTCGTCCCCCGTTTCAAATCTTCGAGCCAGCGTTCGCAGGCACCGGTCCACTGCGAAAACGGGTAGCCGACTTCGCGCAGGCCCTTGCCGTGGCCTCCGCGGGCGTAGACGTGCAGTTCGTTGGGAACCTTGGCTTGGAGAAGACTCAGGTAGTAGTAGAGGGCGCCGGGAGTGAAGGGATCATCCGCCGCGATGGTGGTGAAGATGGGCGGATAGTCATTGAGGGAGGGGAGTGCGCCCACCAGCGGGTCGAGCTCGGGACCCTTGCGCTCCCTGGTCAGGTAGGCGGGGTAGATCAGAATTGCGAAGTCGGGTCGCGCGCTGGCCCTGTCGATCCCGTCGATCGGCTTGTAGCTCTCCTTGGCAGCCTGGTGCACGGTGAGGGTGGAGAGGTGACCCCCCGCCGAGAAACCGAGCACGCCGATCTGGTTGGGATCGATTCCGAATTCCGCGGCCCGTGAGCGCACGAGCCGGATTGCGCGCTGGGCGTCCTGGAGAGCGACGGCATGTTTCTCCAGTCCCTTGCGGCGGGGGACGCGATACTTGGCGAGGAAGGCAGTGATTCCCTGTTCGTTCAGCCACTCGGCGATTTCGGTGCCTTCGTGTTGGGCGGCGAGAATGCCATAGCCACCACCCGGAAAGACGATGATGCAGCGGCCGTCGGGTCGCTTCGGGCGCCAAAGGTGGAGAGTGGGTTTGGCCACGTTCTGGATGCGGAGGATGTTGTCGCCCCGATCAGGGGTCGCTTCCACGAGGTGCTTTGCGGGGTCGTCGGCGCGGGTGGCGTCGCCCGGCCAGAGGGCCAGGATCGGAAGGAGCTCCTTGGCGTAGGAGGCAAGGCGCTTGTCGCCCTCCGTTTGTTTTGCGGTGGGGAGATTTCCGGTGATCTTGAGAGCGGCGCCCACGTTTTCGGGAGCGCTCTTCTTCAGGAAGGTCTTCTCGTGTGCGTCCAGCCACGCGTCGCCGGCCTTTTGCATCTCTTCGGTGAGGATTCCCTGGTCCTTCAGGAAGCGCGCGCAGGGCCGCACGAATTCCATGAACGGATACTTGTCGAAGCAGCCACCGTGGCCACCCTCGGGATAGGCGTGAAACTCGACCGGGACCTTCGCGGCGCGCAGATGCATGAGCGCCTTCAAGTTTCCCCAGTTGAACTTGTCGGGGCGGGTGATGGCCATGAAGACGGGCGGGGTGCGCTCGGGGCTGACCTTGTCGAGGTGGGCATGTGGATCGGCGTCGAGGGAGGTGATCGGCTTGGTGAGATAGGCCGCGTACATGAGAACCGCGGCGTTGGGCCGGGCGCTCTGCTGGTCGGCGTCATCAATCGCCCGGTAGGTCTTCTCGCCGTGATTGTTGGCGAGATTGAAGGCGAGGTGTCCGCCGGCGGAGGAGCCCACCACGACGATCCTGTTCGCGTCGATCTTCAGTTCGCCCGCCTTGGAACGAAGGAGCCGGATGGCTCGTTGCGCATCGCTCAACGGAATGCGGCGGCCCTCGTCGTCCTTGATCCTCGGGACGCGATACTTGAGAACAACGGTGTGAGCGCCCATCGCGCCAGCCCACTTGCAGAGGTCGGCTGCGTTGGGAAGGGCGAGGCTGTTGTAGGCGCCACCCGGGGCGAAGAGGAAGGTGACCTTGGTAGGCGGAACTCCCGCGGGCGGTGGAACCACGATCATGCTCGGGATCATCACCTCGCGGATCTTGGGAAAATTTTCACGCGGAGATTCGACCTTCTCCTCGCCGCTCGTTCGCATCTCGTTGGGCGCGGCACCATCGCCCGGCCAGAGTGGGATCACGGTGGCATCATCGCGGCCGACAAGTTTGAGGAAGGCCTCTTCGCCGGGCGTAAGAGCGAAGGAGGAAGTGGTGGCGAGCAGAAGGGCGAGTAGTGGTTTCACGGTGATGGTGGGAGAAGTCGCGGGGTCGGGTTTTTGATACGGCCAATGGTCCGCTGTCCCTTTCCAGGTTTTCCGCGGTCGCCGAGATCGGCGCGGGCTTTCCCGGCGAGCGCAGTGAGACTTGCCACGATCTCGGGATGGTGGGGCGCGACATTCCGCCGGCAGGAAACGTCCTCGATCAGGTTGAAGAGGAGCGGGGGATTGTCTTTCGAGCCGCGCGGAAAGTGCGGATGCCGGCTGAATGTCTCCAGCGGCACAAAGAGCTTCCAGGGACCCGAGCGCACCGCTTGGAGCTGCTTGGTGTGGTAGTAATAAAAGGCGCGGTAGGGCGATCGTTGTTCCCCGGTGCCGTAGAGGAGGTTGTCGATCTCATGGCCGTCGATTCGATGACTGAGTTTGGCCCCCGCGAGTTGGGCGAAGGTCGGCAGCAGGTCCATGGTGGTGCACAGCTGGGCGCAGGTCGTGGCGGCGGGGACGGTGCCCGGTTGCCAGGCGATGGCGGGAACGCGGAAGGCTCCCTCCGCGGTGGTGTAGCCGCGACCGTGCAGTGGGGCGTTGCTGCCCCGGCTCACATCGCCCTGCTTGCCGGTCATGGGAGTGCCGTTGTCGGAGGTCCAGATCACGAGGGTATCTTTCGCAAGGCCCAGCTTCACGAGGCGGTCCAGGATTTGTCCCAGCGACCAGTCGAGTTCTTCGGTGGAGTCACCCCACGGGCCGTTTCTGCTCTTGCCCTTGAACTCTTCACTCGCGAAGGGCTTCGGGGTGCTGCCTGGCATGGCGTGGGGAAGGTAGAGGAAGAAGGGCTTGTCCCCCTGGCGCTCGATGAACGAGAGCGCACGCTCGGTGTAACGCTTGGTGAGGGAGTTTCGGTCGGCAGGCGCTTCGATGACAGTTTCGTTTTCCAACAGCGGAAGGGGAGGCCACACCGTGCCATCCTCCTTCCACGTGCGCGCCATCATGTCGTCGCTGTAGGGGATTCCGAAAAACTGGTCGAAGCCTTGGCGCGTGGGAAGAAACTCGGGCTGATCACCGAGGTGCCACTTCCCGATGATGGCGGTGGCGTAGCCTTGTTTCCTGAGCACCTCCGCGATCGTGATCTCGTCCACATGCAAGCCGTGGGGTGAGACCGGGCGCAGGACATGGCGGTCGCGGGCGTTCCAGTGCATCTGCACCCGCTGGGCGTAGCAGCCGGTCATCAGGCTGGCTCGGGAGGGAGTGCAAACTCCGGCCGTGGCGTAGAAATGCGTCAGCCTGCGGCCCTCCCTCGCCATGCGATTCAGGTTGGGCGTGCGATGAATCGTTGATCCGAAGGGCTCGATGTCGCCGTAGCCGAGGTTGTCGCAGAAGACGACGATGAAATTGGGAGGTCTCGCGGCTACTGTGGAGGCGGCAAGCAGCGCGATCGCAGCAGGTAGTGCAAGTCTTGTGAGCTTGAAGAAATTCATGGCCGCCGAATTGAAACCTCTCAGGGACGAATGGGCCGGTAGCAAACTACGCGGTAAAAACTACGGGTCCCGGTTGACCGGGGAAGCTCCGTCACAGTCGTGGTGGCCGTTCCCGCCGCACCTCCGAGGAACGAACGGACGGTAGTCCAGCTGCCGTCAGCGAGAGTGCTGGACCGCTCCACGTCGTAGAGAAAGTTTTCGTTGGATTCGAAGGAAAGATCAAAGGTCCCTTCGAGGTTGGGAGCAATACTGGTGACCTGGAAGGGCTCCGGGGTGGGAAGATCCTGGAGCGGTTGCAGTGCGGCGAGTTCGAGGAAGCCGTCCGTGATGCTGAGTTCGTCGATGAGACCGTCGAATGCAGAGTCCACCACCCCAGCCGCGTTGAAGTGGGCACCAATCACGAGCGGGCCGTTGTTGGCGGTACCGCTTGCGGTGGTGGCTTGGATGTCAACCTGGTCGTCGAGGGTGAAGCGGACCGTGTCGGAGAGGGAATCGAATGCCACGCTGAGGTGGTGCCAGCCGGTATCGGGAATCGAGAGAGAGGAAACGATCGTGGTGCTGCCAAGAAGCAGGGCGAGGTTTGCGAATTCGTTGGCATAGCTGCCCGCGGCCGCGAGGAACATGTAGTCGAGATTTGCATCCCCGGCGCCGATCGCTTTCTTCATCACCACCGGCATGCGGGTGGCGGCGTCGGGACCGGTGGGCAGGCTCTCGAGCTTCACCCAGGCCTCGATCGTGAAGGGGGCATTGCCGAAGTCGAGGGCCCGGTCGTCCGCGACTTGCAGGTAGTTCTGGTCGTCTTGTTCGAAAGCGAGCGAGAGGGTGTTGGGTTCGCCCGTCACAAAGTCGATTGCTCCCGGGACGTCGGCGGCGAAGGTGGGGAGGGTCCCGCCGTTGCCGCTGAAGGCGGTGCCGTCGTTTTGCCACGGCAGTCGGTCGGTGAGCGCGCCCGCCACCTGCCCGGCGGTGCCGTCCTCGAAGCGCAGGAGGGTGCGGTCGCCAAGAAAGGCGTCGGGATCTTCAAATTCCCTGCGTTTTGCCATCAGCAATTCCTCCAACTCCTGCCGGACAAGGGCATGCGAGGGCAAGGTGGCGAGATTCGGCACGCCATGTTCGGGCAGCAGTTCGAAGGGATTCTCCAGCAGATCGAAGACCTGCGTTTCCTGCACGTTGTCGCCGTCGAGATCATACTTGATCATCTTCCAGCGGCCGTTCTTGATCGAGCGCATACCGGGCCGGGAGCCGCCCCGGTAGACTCCGTAGACCGCATCGCGGACGGTGGTGGCGGTGCCCTCCAGGACCGGACGGATGCTGAGCCCGTCGTTCGGACCGATCGTGGACGGGGTGGTCACGGTCGCGCCCGCGAGATCGCAGAAGGTCGGGAAGACGTCGTGGAGATAAATCATGGCGTCAGTTTCGGAGCCGGCTGCGATGCCGGGTCCGCGCACGATGAAGGGCACTTTCCAGGTGTGCTCGTAGAGATTCTGCTTTCCCTGCAAGCCATGTCGGCCGATCGCGATTCCGTGGTCGGAGGTGAACACGATGTAGGTATTGTTCATCAGCCCCTGCTCCTCGAGCTTGGCGAGGACGCGGCCGAGTTGGCGATCGATCCAGTCCACGCAGGCAAAATTGCGACCGATCTCATTGCGGACCACGGGTTCGGTTCGGTATTGCAGGATGCCCGGCACATTGACTTCGTCGCGAACGTTGAGGTGCCCGTGGTCGTATGGGTGGAACGGGTAGTTGGCCGGAACACCGAGACTCGCATCGATCGGCAGGTGGCTGATCGGGAGCGGCGGAGCGCGCGAGTTCAGCGTGATGGTGCCGGGGCTGGTGGTGTTGAGACAGCCGTAGCGGCCGGCGAGGTTGGGGGTGGTGCGGGCATTGCGGGTGTCGTGCGGGTGGGAGAAACCGAGATAGATGAAGAAGGGATCGGAGTCCCCGGTGGTGGCCCGGTTGTCCAGGAAATTGAGGACGTTGTCGGCGTGCCACTCGCTGCCGTTGCCGTCGGTGTTGCCGCGCTTGGTGGCGTCGTTGCGGCTGTCGAACTCCCCGTTGGCAAGGGCGTAGCTGTTGCCGTTCTTGCAGGTTCGGTAGGTGTCGTAACCGGCGAGGTTCAAGGCGCCGGGGAAGGTGTTGGCTGCGCTGCCGACCGTGCGGTGCCAGAGGCTGCGCCCAGTCATGATCATGGTGCGCGAGAACGTGCAGACCGCACCGCCCAAGGCGCCCATGAGGTGGGCGTTGTGGAATAACATGCCCTCGGCAGCCAGCCGGTCCATGTTCGGAGTTGCGACGAAGTATGGGTTCCCGTCTGCACCCGGCTCAACCGGTTCGGAGCTGCGGTAGGCGCCGACCGAGTAGGTGTCCTGGTCGTCGGTGACGATGAAGAGGAAGTTTGGGGGGATGGCGGAGGGCGAGGGAGTGCCCTGCTCCCCGGCGCTGGGAGCAGACTCGGCCAAGGCGACGTTCACGGTGGTGATGACGTAGTAGTAGGTGATGCCGTTGGCCGCAGTGAGGTCGATGAGGAAACTGTTGCCGGTCGTGCCGAGCTGCAAATAAGGCCCGCCCGGCGTGGTGGCGCGCCGCACACGAAACTCGAGGAAGCCAGCCTGCGGGTTTTCATCCCAGTTGAGCGTGTTGCGGTTGTTGCCCGGCGTGACGATGAGGCCGGTGGGGACCTCGGGCGGATCCGGGACGAAGACCATCGGGGTGGCCGAGGTTTCAGCGGAGTTGGCGGAGACCTGGGCGAGGATGCTCTTCGCCGACACTGCGTAGTAGTAGGTCACCCCGTTGGTGAGTCCGGTGTCGGTGTAGGTGCCGGCGCTCGGGGTGGCGCCGGGGAGATCGCTGTAGGGACCGCCCGCGGTAGTGGCGCGGCGGACGATGAAATTTGCGAAGCCGAACTGCGTATTGTCGTCCCAATCGAGGGTAACTTCCGCATCCCCGGCGGTGGCGACGAGATTGGTGGGAACATGAGGAGCCGGTGGGGGACCGGGTTGCGTGACGAGGATCGCGGTGACGTGCACGTTTCCGAAGCCGTTCGAGACGTGGGTGAGGGCTTGAGTTGTGGCGTCGGCGGTGAAGCTGCCGATCGCGTGCTGTCCCCACCCGCCTCCCGCTGCGGCGAGGTTGGCATTGTTCGCTCCGCCGTCGCCGTAGGTCATGGTCCGGCCGGTGCAGCAGGCCCGCTGGTCGTTGAAGAAGACCTGAATCTGGTAGGCGACTCCGGCGGACAGCCCGCCGATGGTCTGGGTGCCGCCCGTGATTCCGGACCGCGTATCGGTGAACGACTTCATGACCGCGTCGAAGTTCGCGTCGCCGGTCGATGGTGCGCCGTTGGAGATGTCGGCGGAGGTGCGCAGACCGGGGGCCGGCGTAAAGACGAGATCCTGGTAGCTGACCTCGGCGAAGGGGTAGCTGGAAGTTCCGCCTGCTCCCCCGCCCGTGATGGTCGCTCCGCTTCCCCCACTGACTGCAAAGACGATGTTGCCCTCGAGGAGCTGGGACTTGCCGACGGTGTTGGTGGCCGGGGTCCAGGTGATCGGAGCGGCGTGCAGGGAAGTGATACCGGCGAGCGTGACGGCGAGCAAAGCGAGCCGAGTGCACGCCCTCATGCGAGCCTCCTGGGTGCTTTGGCGTTCATTTCTCCTTCGATTTCCCCAGCGGCAAGAGCTCGAAGCGGCGAAAGAAACACTCGGCCCACTCATTCTGCACACCGATGAATCCGGCGGCCGGGGTGGCGTCCCTGCCTTCGTTGACGAGCACGCCGTTGAGGAGGACCTTGTAGGATCCGCCGTTGCAGATCACCTCCATCCGGTTCCACTCCCCAACCGGGTTGTCGACATCCTTGGCCCCGCGAAATCCCTTCACGTCCTTCCAGTTTGGATCGCGATCCTTCCAGCGGATGCTCGACACCGATTTTCCGTCCGGAGGAAAGGTCACCGCCTCTCCGCCCTTCTTCCAACTCGCTTTGCCCTTGGCATCTTGCTCAACTTCGATCGTGATCTTCGATGGGATGAGCTTGCCATCCTTGGTTTTGCCTTGCAGCACGTTGATGTCGCCCATGGATCCCTCCAACATCTGGGTCTGGATGCACGAAATCCATGCTCCGCCGAATGAGCCGTCCGGGCCGTGGCAGTGGAGGAGCAATCCGCAGTCCCGCGCGCGGTCCTTGCGTTTCGACCAGGTGTTTTCGCCCCACTTGTATTCGATGACGAGATGGTAGTCCTTGTAGGCTTCCACGGTGCGAAAGTAGCCGAAGCCCTTGCCGGTCACCTGCAGGACGCCATCCACGATTACCGCAACATCCTCCCTCCTGGTGCTCAGGGAGTTTTTTTCGCTGAGGTGAAAGACAAAGTTCTTGAAGGTCGGATCAGCGAGGAGATCGATCTTCGATTCGGGAACGATGTCGGCCTGAGTTGGTGAGAAGGCGCAGACAAGAATAAGCGAGAGGGCCGGGCGGGTGAGCATGGTGGGATCAGTAAAGGGAGGGGACCGTGGTTTTTCCACTCCGAAGGTTGGAAATTGGCCCTGACAATCCGCCGCTCGGGGTCTAGGACAGTCCCATGAGACTACCCGCCCTGCTCGTCACCGCTACTCTTGTCCTCCCTGCCTTCGCCCACGCCGGCGATCGACATCTCTTTATCCTTTCCGGCCAGTCCAACATGGCGGGCCTGAAGCCGGAGAACGCCTTTCTCCCCGAGCTCAAAAAGCTCCTCCCGGATGCCGACATCCAGCACGTGAAGTTCGCAAAGGGCGGCCAGCCGATCCGCAAATGGGTGAAAAACTTCGATGAGATCGCAAAGAAAAACAAGCTGCCGCCCAAGAACGATCCCGGTGCGTTCTATGACGAAGTCCTCAAGCAGGCTCGCGGTGCGATTGCGAAGGGAAAGCCCAAGACGATCACCTTCTTCTGGATGCAGGGCGAGCGTGACGCCAAGGAGAATCTATCGGCCGCCTACGAGGAGAGCATGAAGACCCTCATCGCGAATCTCCGCAAGGATCTCGACGCCCCCGAGATGGCCTTTGTCATCGGTCGTCTCAGTGACTTCTCGACCAGCGATCATTGGGAAGCGGTGCGCGCTGCACAGGTCAAAGTTGCGAACGATGATCCCCGCGGGTCATGGGTCGACACCGATGACACCAACGACAAGGAGAAGAACGGGAAGAAGCACAATGATCTGCACTACACCAAGGCAGGTTACGATCTCTTCGGCCAGCGTCTCGCGCGACAGGCGGTGCGCATGATCAAAGGCGGGAAGCCGGATCCCAAGGGCAAGCCGGAGTAGGCGGCCGCAGGGCAGGGCGAAAGCAGGGGCGCTACTTTGAGCGTTCGCCTTTCTGGAATCGCCACTCTTGCGATCGTTTCCCTTGCTCCAAGCGGATGCGTTTCACCGCGCTGGCACCGGGTGGGAGGAGAAGGCGCAGGTGAGTGGTCTTCCCACTGGCCGGGGCCACAATGCTCACCTCCTGCCACTCTTTCGCACCCTTGATCTCGACTTGGGTAACCTGTATTGGGGGAAAATCCTCCTGGCCTTGAAGGCGCCAGGCCACTCCGATCCTCCCCCCTCGTTCGTCTGCAGTTGCATCCTTGGCGGTGAATTCTCCCGGCCACTGCAACTTGGAGAGAACCAGGACGGGGCCTTTCTGAGAGCTCGGAGTGATCCGAAGAGCACCCTCTTGGGTTGCAAGCGAAGCCTTGCGCGCGACCCAGCCCTGGAACGAGGTTTGCTTCCCCGATCTTTTCGGAGTCTCCCTCAACTCGGGCGCCGCTTTGCCGTCGAGGTACTAATCATAGTAGCGCTCCCAGGTGTCCGACATTTCATTGGTCACCAAGCCGGGCGGCTTCAGCGCGCTCGCCCATGACTCCAGCTGAGCACGAAGACGATCCCGCCACCGCGCTTCTTCGTCCTGCGCTTGTCCCATTCGTTGGCGAGGAAATGTTGCAGCGAAGCGAGGAGGAAAGTGCGGAAGAAGGCATAGAGGGGATACCAGTAGGTCAGGCACAACTCCGCCAGCGCCGCGTCCGCTCCCGAGCCATCCGCCGCGCCCGTGGCGAGCACGAGGCTCCACTGCGTTTGTTCGAACCGACTCGGTCCGGGTGACGTTGATTCGGGCACCTTGCTATCTCAGCAGATCGGGAGGGCGAGGTCCAAGGATGATTCTTGCTGCGCGCGGACATCCTCTCTACTCCTTGAAGCAATCGGTGAGCGAGGAAGAGGACAGAAACAGGAAGCTCGGGGAATCGTTCCGGCAATCCCGGCGTGAGACCCTCGTCATCATCGGCGCCTGGCTCGTCTTCCTGATCTGGACCGGACTGGTATGCGGATTTGGTTCGCGCCTGGATCCAAACCAGCCGGTGGCAACGGTGCTCGGCATGCCACGCTGGGTCTTCCTCGGCGTGGTCCTGCCCTGGATCGCGGCCTGCGGATTCACCTTCTGGTTCTCCATGATTTTCATGAAGGATACCGACCTCGATCCGGATCGCGAGCGCACTCCGGACGCAGATTCCAATCCAGAATCGCGGTGAACGCGTCCTCCATCATCATCGCTGCGACAGCAGACCCCGGATCGAGTTCGGCGTTGATCTGCTTCCTCGGCTACGTGGCCCTCGTCTTTGTGATCGCCTTTCTTGCCGGTCGGGCCGGCAGAGGAAAATCGTTCGCGGGCGAGTACTACCTAGGCGGGCGAAACTTCGGGATGTGGGCCTTTGCGCTGACCTACGCTGCTACCCTGGCGAGTGGAGGGAGCTTCATGGGATTCCCGGCCCTCATTTACACCCACGGCTGGTCGCTGTCGTGGTGGATCTGCGGCTACATGGTGGTGCCGCTGGTGGCTCTCTCCCTCTTTGCGAAGCGGATCAACCAGGTCGGGAGGATCGCAGGTGCGATCACGATTCCCGAGTTGTTGCGCAAGCGTTTCGCGAGTGGGGGAGTCGGGAACACCGCGACCCTCCTGGTGGTATTCTTCATGTTCTTCTACCTCCTCGCGCAGTTCAAAGCCGGGGCCATCATCATGGCGACTCTCTTTGAGGATGTGCCGGTCTACCAATCCGTGGTGGAAGCGGTGGGGCGGACCACGGAGAGCTGGTTCTGGATTGGCAGCGCGGACCCTGGCTACCTCGTGTGCCTGTGTTGTTTTGCGGTGGCGGTCATCGCCTATACGGCTTACGGCGGTTTCCGGGCCGTGGTCTGGACCGATGTCCTGCAAGGCATGGTGATGCTGGTTGGCGTCCTCATCCTTCTGGGATTGACCCTTTCTCAAGTGGGCGGCTTGAAAAACGCCACCCGTCAACTCGCAGAGCAGACCCCTCCTGAGATTGGGAAGGCGATCCTGGAAACCGAAGCGGTGGCGAGCAAGTCGATCGACTGGCCCAAGGGTGCGTGGCTCCGGTCTGAGCAAGGCGACGTGTTGCGCTTGAAGGAAGCAGGCACGATCGAGGCAGGATCCTGGGAAAGTGAAGAAGTCGAGGTCCTGATTCTGACCACCCCGGCGGAGCAATCGCGCATGGCCGAACGAGTCGACCCCTCTGTCATCGCGCGCCTCACCGAGCGAGTCCCCTATGCTGCGGGTGCTGGCCAAAAGGGAGTCTACCTTACCGCTCCCGGTCCGCATGAGTCGAAGGGGGCAGGATTCCTTCCGGTCTTTCTCGCGCTCAGCTTCTTCGCCTTCTGGAACTTCTCCGGTGCCGGCCAGCCCAGCTACATGGTTCGGCAAATGGCGTTTCGCGATACGGTCGTGTTGCGCCGCTCCATCCTCTTCGTCGCGATTTTTTTCACCCTCATCTACCTTCCCCTGATGTTTATCTTCACCAGCGCGCGCATCCTCCTGCCCGGCATGGAGATCGATGCGGATCGAATCATGCCGGAAATTGCGAGCGTGGTGACGAGCAATGCCGGGGTGCCGTGGTTGGCGGGAATTCTCGTGGCGGCTCCCTTTGCGGCGGTCATGTCCAGCGTGGACAGCTTCCTCCTGCTCGTTTCTTCCGGGGTGGTCCGCGACATCTACCAGCAGAACGCCCGGCGGGAAGTATCCGAGAAGACCCTCGCACGTCTCAGCCGCTGGACCACCCTGTGCGTCGGCTTGCTCGCGATGTTGGCCGTTCTGAATCCACCCAAGTTTCTCCAGGATCTCATCGTTTTCGCGTCGGGCGGATTGGGGGCGTGC
>JAYGGC010000203.1:0-27291 GCA_046581525.1 Roseibacillus sp.
GGTAGATCCCAGGATGAGGTAGCCATAGGGCGCGATCACTCCTGTGGCGTCGGTCCAGTTGAGACGCAGGCCGGTGGCACTGGTGACCGCCACCCTGAAATTGGTGGGCTGATCGGTGGGCTCGCCCACGATCTTGAACCACTTCTTGCCTTCACGGGTGGTGATGTTGGTCGTGAAGCCGGCAGGGAAGACTGTTGAATCGTCGTACCACTTGGGGCCGGTATCATCCAGATGACGAAGGTTCGCCAGGGTGATGTGGCCCGGATCCGGGTCGCCATTCGCCTTCTTCCCGTTGGGATCCGAGAAATCAACGCCTGCCCAGTTGGAGTCCACCGCTTCCGATTTACTGTTGAACAAGGAGGCAATGTTGTTGGTCGTGTTATGACCTCGCATTTCAAAGGTGCAGTCCGCGAAGTTCCAGCCTGTCATCTGAAGGGGATTGACCGGTGAAGTTGTCTTTCCCCCGAAGTGGTTGGTCCCGGAAAGGAAGAACTGAACCCCGGCGAAGTTCGCTCTCTTGCCGCTGGTTTCCCTGAAGGACTCGCTTTTCTTCGCGGTGATGATCGCATTGCTGAAATCAGTCTCGTTCACTTTGGCCCGGAAAAACAAGCGGTAGCCCCCGTTGATCACACAGTCACTGAAGTCGGAGTTTTGGCACTTCAGATTCGCAAAGGCAAACTCGGTCAGGTTGTTCCCCCGCAATTCCAGCCCTGAGAAACTCACCCCTTTGGCGTTGGCGTAGCGCATGAAGCCGTCCCTGCTCCAGGTGATCTTGGTGATCGGCATGCTGAAGGTCTGGCCCTCGATGCTGAAATCCCGGTCGGTCAGATCGGAGGTCCGGTTCGCGATGGTGGCATGTCCGAATTTGACATTCGCAAGGGTGGTGGAGAGTTGGACGTAATCGATCACCTCATCCGGGTTGATGTTTCCTCCGGCCGCCGCGACATTGTAGACCACATTGTTGCGGAGCAGCTTGCCGGTGAAGACCGGAGGCAGCGCCGAAGTTCCAGGCGCACCCGGGAGCAACTTGAAATCAATCAGGGACCCGCCATTGGTGTAGGAGTAGATCCTGAAGTAGTATGCCACCCCGCCGGGCAGCCGACTGAAGCGGTAGGCTTGCGCCCCGGCCGGCACATGGACCACGGCCTTCCCATCCTTGAGATTTGAATCTGCGGTCGGCGAAACGCCATCGACCGGCTCCACAAAAATATTGGTCGTGTTGGCAAGGATCAGATAACCGGACGCCGGCACCACTCCCGTCGCATCGGTCCAGGACAAGTCGATCGTCTCGGCGAGTGAACTGGCGGAAAACAGGGTGGCACTTCCCGATGGCTCAATGGTCACCTGAAACCAGTTCCTGCTCGCCAAAGTGGACGCATCGGTCGGAAACCCAACCGGGAAAATGGTCGTCCCGGCATCATAGAACTTGGGTCCGGTCCCATCCAACAGCTCCAGCTCGGTGGACAAGAAGTCAGGGTCCGACATGTCGGCACCGATCCAGTTTGAATTCCTGGCCGTTGTCGTGTCGCTGAAGAGAGTCGCTCCGGGAGCCAGGGAAAAGGTGGCGCCGGAAAAATTCCAGCCGGTCATCTTTGCTCCGGCGAAATGGTCCATTCCCGAGAGATTGAAGGTCGCTCCCACAAAGGTGGCATTCTTCCCGGTAGCACCATGGAAGCTCTTGGCTCCTGCCGTGATCATGGTGCCACTGAAATCGGCGTTGACCAGGGAGGTGCCCCGGAAGGCACCCGTGGCCGTTCCTCCATTCAGGACCAGGCCCGAGAAGTTGGCGTTGTTGGCGTTGACATTTCGCATGAACGACGTTGCCGACCACGTGAACTCGTTGAGGGTCTCGGTGAAGCCGGTGGTGAAATCCCTGCCGCGCAGATCGGAGACAATCTCCTCATTGGCGCTGCCAAACTGGGCATCAGAAACAATGCCATCGAGCTCGGTGTAGTCCATCGGGGATCCACTGGTGATCACAACGCCATTTCCAAGGGTGTAATCGAGCCCATCGGCAAGCAGGATGCCCGAGGGCGTGGTCGCGGCATCCATCGGCGCGGGGGGCTCGGTCTTGAAGTCAATGTACACCCCGGTGTTCGCGTAGGGATAGATCGCGAAGTAATACGGAGTCGTTCCAGCCAGGCCCGAAAACTGATGGGACTGAAGGCCCTGCCGGACATAAACCACCGCCTCCCCGTCGCTCAGGTCCGGATCGATGGCAGGTGCGCTCAGATCGACAGGATCCGTGAAACCCGGCGTCGTGCTGGCATACAACACGTATCCATAGGGCGGGTCCGCTCCCCCGGCATCGGCCCAGGTCATGTTGACGATCTCATTGCTCGGAGCGAAGGCGGTGAAGCCCGCGACGTGGGCGCTGGGCTCGGGCCTTCCAAAAATATCAAGAACCGTGATTGGCTGGGTGAGCGTGACCGTCCCGCCGTGCAGGTCGAGGACGTCAACAGACACGGAATCCGGACCGGGCAACTCCCAAGTGTGGGTCAGGCTCAAGGAGTTGTCCTTGAAGACCTTTGGATGATTACCGGTGGTCCAGACCCCGACGCAGGCATCCCCGTCCGGGTCGGAGGGAGTCACCGTGATTGTCACCGGTGCGCCTGCCGGAACTGCCAAGGGCGCGTCCCAAGTTGCGGTCGGGGCGATGTTGGTCTGGTGGCCCCCGCGAATCACGGAGACATCCATGTACTTGTTGGGAAGGGTGCCGCCGGTTCCAAGATTGGTGATGTAGAGATCCCCACCCCCGTCGTGCAGCGTCACATAGGGAGGAAGGTGCGCGTTGTCGAGTGCCCCCCCGGCCTTGTAATCGCAGAGGAGAGAGGGATCGGTTTTCCGTTGGTAGTAAATCTGCAAGCCCTTCTGCAGCCCGTAGTTCTTGCCGGGACTGCTGAAATTGTTGAGGAGCTTGGAGCGGTATTGAAGCCAGACCCACTGCTTGGATTGTCCCTTGCGGTCCACTCGTATGCAGCGCTTCCGGCCCGCGCTGACGTTCTTCTGGTCGATGTTATAAAGGCGATCCATGTAGACCCCGTCACGGGTATGATTAAATCGAGTGTTGTTGGTGATCCAATTAGCCAGGTGAGCCTCCCGCGCCTTGGGGGAAACTCCGGCCCTCTTCATGAAGGAATAGGTATCACCTTTCTTGCCCACCCCGGGCAATCCGATCGGATTGTTCGAAGCGGAATTCTTGACCCAGTGATACGGGTGGTCAAACCCCAGGTTGTGCCCCATCTCATGCTCCGTGGCGCCCAGCGACTTCACCCAGAACCGCTTCCCTCCCTTGGTGGCCAGTCCACCCCATCCGAACTTGGTTCCGGTGAAAAAGATGCCCACATGGCGGAAGGGACCCGGGACCGTGGCAAAGCCACTGTTGTTGACCCCCCGTTCCGCGGCTGCCGCCAGTGACCCCGCCGTGGTATACCAGCCGGCATTGTGGGGCATGGTGTAAACGCGCGGCGTGACGGTGACGATCAGGTTGTATTTCCCATAGGAATACTTGTCGAAATTGCGCTTCACGGACTGCAGCTTGTTCGTCACCGCGTCGAAACTGTGCGTGTGTCGGTGGTCGGGAAAGTTGATGCGGATCGCAATCACCTTGCGGTTGCCGGTCGTGTTCGGCGCCGCGAGGACCAGTGGCGATGAAGCAAGCAAAACTGAGGCCGCCAGACAGAGGGAAGGAGCCCGCGTTCTGATTTTGTGTTTCACAGTGTGTGGATTGGAGTTTGCAAAGGACGGGCCTGCCGCCCGGAAGCACCCGTCGGGAAGTCTGATGACCCTCG
Source organism: Roseibacillus sp. (assembly GCA_046581525.1). GTDB lineage: Bacteria > Verrucomicrobiota > Verrucomicrobiia > Verrucomicrobiales > Akkermansiaceae > Roseibacillus_B. The sequence continues at coordinate 3,792 of JAYGGC010000203.1, forward strand.
ATGGACCACGTCAAGACGGAAGGAGGCGCTCTGCGGCTCGCGAACTTCGCGCTTGCGGTGGACAGCCCGCTCGCGTGAGGTGAGTGTTCATGGCAGGTCTCTTCCGGCCCAAATCTCTCCTGCCCTTCTACCGCGCAGGGGTGCTCGCGGCGTTTGTCCTCATCATCCACCAACAGGCGGCCTGGGTGGCTGATCAGAAGGCGCCTGCCATCACCCTGCGCGATGCGGGAAGATTCTTTCCAGAGGCCCGCCACATCGAGATTCACGATCCCTCGCGGGGGCTGCATGTGGTCACCGATCCGCTGGACAAGACCCTCGGTGGGCTCATGACGACCGCGCCCTGGACCGACCACATCATCGGCTATTCCGGGCCCAACAACCTGCTCATCGTCCTCGATCCCGGCGGCACCATCATCCGCGTTGAATTCTTGGACTCGGGCGATACGGGGGAGTTTGTGGACATGGTGCGCGACGCCGCAGACTTCCTGCCCGCCTTGGTCGGCTGGAAACCCAACGAGGAACCTCCCCCCGAGGTGGAGGCGGTGAGTGGGGCGACCCTGACCAGTTTCGCGGTGCTCGAGGGTGTGCAGGAACGACTGCTCGGCGCAGCGCCCTCCCTCCGCTTTCCGGATCCCGTCACTCTCGAAGAAGTGCGGGCCATCTTTCCGCAAGCCAACCGCCTGGAAACTGGGACCAATGGAGTGCGGGTCTTCGATCTCTCCGGTGAATTGATCGGGAACGCATTGCGGACCTCACCCCAGGCCGACAACATCTCCGGTTACCAGGGGCCGACGGAATGCCTGGTCGGCCTCGATGCGGAGGGGAAGACCGTCACCGGGTTTCGACTCCGCAAGTCGTATGACACCCCCTCGTACGTGGCGCAGGTGCGCGAGGCTGGAAGTGTGGAGCGCCTGTTCTTGAATCGGACCGTCGAGGAGCTCGCCAAGTTGAAGTATCCGCGGCGCAACCCGCAAGGAGTGAGTGGCGCCACCCGAACGGCCAGGGCCATCGTCAACAGCGTTCAAGAGAGGTTTGCCGCCGAGATCGAAGAGAGAAACCCTTCCGCAGGCTGGCGTCCCCAGACGAGGGATCTGGCGATGGTCGGCGTGATCATCGCCGCATTGTTCATGGCCTTCACACCGCTCCGCGGACGCCGCTGGGTCCGCCTCGCCTGGCAATTGTTTCTGGTGGGCTATGTCGGTTTGTTGAATCACGACTTGCTTTCGCTCTCCCTCTTCGCGGGATGGAGTTCACATGGCCTGGCCCTCAAGGCGGCACCGGGTCTGGTCCTGCTCACCGCGGCAGCCCTGCTTATTCCGTGGGGGACGCGACGACAGTTTTACTGTCACCAGGTCTGTCCCCACGGCGCAGCGCAGCAGCTCCTGGGACAGGTGTTCCGCCGCCGCTGGACCATCCCGCCCAAGGTAGAGCGTTGGATGAAGATGATCCCCGGTCTCCTCCTTTCTCTCGCGATCATTGCTCTCTTGATGGGGTGGGCGTGGGATCTTGCCGCGCTCGAGCCATTTGACGCCTGGAACTGGAAGACTGCCGGAGTGGCGACCCTGACCATCGCGGTGACCGGCTTGCTGGCGTCCCTGTTTATTCCACAGGGCTACTGCAAGTACGGTTGCCCGACGGGAGTCATCTTTTCCTTTCTCCGTTCCTCGGGTTCCGTCGATCGCTGGGGCAAACGCGACGGAGTCGCCCTCGCTCTTCTGCTGGCAGGACTGGGCGTGGTCGGGGCGGTGCGCGCCCGTCCGCAAACCGAAGCGGAGCCGGAACCGATCAAGCTCACCGGGCACACCATGGGCACGACCTGGTCGGTGAAGGTGCGCGATGACCTGGCCTCCCCTCCGGTTCTGGAAGAGACCATCGCCAAGGAATTTGAATGGGCCGAATCGCTCACTTCGCATTGGCGCGATAACACCCGGATTTCCATCTTCAATCGCACTCAATCCACGGACGCCATGAAGGTGCCCTGGCCGGTCATGACCTTGAGCCGCTGGTCCGCGGAGATCAGTCGCGAAACGAAGGGCGCCTTCGACATCACGGTCGGGCCACTGGTCCGCCTCTGGGGATTCGGTCCAGGCGCGCAGCGGGACCGCGATCCGACCGATGCAGAACTCGACGCGGTGCGACTTCGGGTGGGCTGGGAAAAGCTTGAGCTGCTCGACGATGGCCTCCGGAAACAACATCCCGAGTTGGAGTTGGATCTCTCCGGCATCGCCAAGGGTTGGGCCATCAACAAGGTGGTCGATCGCATGGAGTTCCAGAGCTACACCGATTTCCTGGTGGAGGCGGGCGGTGAACTGCGGGCCGTGGGACGCTGGAAAATCGCGATCGAACATCCCCCCCGCACCACCACCCTGCTCGACGAGTCGATCGCGACTTCCGGCACTTACCGTCAACTCTACGAGGAGGGTGAGAACCGATCCACTCACTTGATCGACCCGCGCACCGGGCGTCCGGTCACCCACCAGACTGTTTCCGTCAGCGTGCGGCACAAGGACTGCGCCCGCGCGGACGCCTGGGCCACCGCCTTGAACGTGTTGGGCGTGAAGGAAGGCATGCCGGTGGCGAAGCGTCTCGATCTTGCAGCCCAGTTCGTGGTCGAACGATCCGAAGGCGACCTTGAAGTGATCTCAAGTCCGGCGTGGAAGGCGCGGGAGGAGGAAGTCGGGGAGGAGCGGTAGAGCCGGCTTCACGGACCACACCAGCTGGAAATGCCCAGGCGGCTCAGGCACAGTTGGGTGTAGTCCCCCAAGTCACCGTGCAACCCTGCGTTCTGGATCTGGGTCAGGCACCACACGGCCTCGCGCACTTGATTCAACGGGCCAAAGGCCTTCACCTTCTTGCGATCACACGGTCCATAGGCCTCCAACAGGCATTCCTCCTGTTCCTCATTGAGGAGAAAGCCGGCTGACAGGTTGGCCAGATCGAGGGCCGGATCTCCGCGACCGCCGTATTCCCAATCCACCAGCCCGTGCCGCTCTCCATCATCGATGAAGTTCTCCGGAAGAAGATCTGCATGGATCAGACCCTGTGGGATTTGGGGCGGAGCCCGGTCCAGGACGGCGTGCAGCTTCCGCAGATCGGTGTCGCCCAAGGTGCCCGGCTGCAATTCGCCAAGTTGCCAGCGAGCAATCCGCACCATGTCGAAGGAGTGATAATCGTCGGGCAAGGACAGCTCGTGCATCGAGCGGAGCAGTTCCGCCACCGCGATGATGGTGGCGTCCTGAACGGGTTCCCCCTGCTGCAGTGACTTGCCGGCTACAAACTCGGAAACCTGCACCCCGTCCACCACATGAAGCAACTTGGGAGCCAGCCCGGCCTTGGAAGCCACGCGGACATTGCGGATTTCGTGCTCCCGGCGGATGCCGTGGAAGGGGATGTCGATTCCCGCCCTGGCAAAGAAGACTCCATCATCACAACTCACCCGGAAGTTCGCGTTGGTTCGTCCTGCGGAGAGCCGTTCAACGACCGGAGGAGAACTCCAGATCGGGAGGGCCGTAATTTTTTCAATCTCGTTCATTTGCGAGGCAATCGAAAACGGATTTGGCTTTCGTGGAACGCGACCGACGCGCTCGCTAGAGCGCGTTGAAGAAGATTTTCAGATTCTTGGTCTGGCGCGCGGCGGCCACGATGTCGGGCTTACCGTCTCCATCGAGATCTGCGGCCTTGATGTCTTCGACGGCCAGGGCCTTGCCGGAAATCACGGTTTCGCGCCACTTGGTCCCCTCTTTGTCGAGGGGAGTGAAAAGCTTGATTCCCGGATCTCCCGGAGGATGCAGGGCCCGCCAGCCGACCACCACCTGGTCGGATCCCACGCCCAGGAAATCCGCAATCGCGACGGCGTGGCCGTCCTTGAATGAGTCGTCGAGAATGGAGAGCCGCTTCCACAATCCCCTGCCGTCGTCAGGCTGGACATAGACCGCCGACTTGTCCCCGTGCATGGGCTCCACCGTCGCGATGAATCGTTTGCCGTTCGGCAACCTGCCGTCGCGAATTTCACCCGCGAAGTCCTTGGTGAGCTGCTTCGACTGCCATTTGCCGTCTTTGCGATCAAGGTAGCACACCCCTTCCTTCGAAGCAGAGATCAACTCCTCCTCAGCATCACGGTCCCAGTTCACGGGATGGAAGTTGTGCGAGAGGTGGGTGAAGTCACTGACGAGCCGGGTCCTCCACTTCTCGGTGGGATCCTTGGGCGGGAAGTACTCCAGCAAGCGGAGCCCGGGACCAACGCCCTCCACGCTGCCCTTCCCGCGCAGGGGTTTCACTGCGAGGGTGAAATTCCCACCTGCACCCCTGAGCCAGTGCATGCGGTGCACGTTGGGTTCGTGATGCAATTCCACCGGCGTCCATGGCTTCCGGCGATCCTCGGGCGGGATGAGGTAAAAGACCGCACCATCCTTGAGGGTCTCGCGAAAGTTCCATTGCCCACCCACCGCAATTTCACATTTGCCATCGCCATCGATGTCCCGGGCCGTGATGCAGACATTGTCCCGCTCGGTCAGGTCCCTGACAATGATGTGCTTTTGCCAGCCTGGATTCTCATACCATTGAATGGTCTTCTTGTCGGCCAGGACGATGTCGATTTTCCGGTCGCCATTCACGTCGGTCAACTGCAGGCCGTAGCCAATCTCGATCTTGTCGATTTCGACCTCCCGCCATTTGAATTCAGGGGGCGCGGCCGAGAGCGAAACGGTGGTTGCAGCGAGGCAACCGGCAATCAGGGTGCAAGTGTTCATGATGGGAAATATGACGCGACAAGACTTGGAGGTCTCATGCAGCCGGATGGACTCATTTCTCGTGGCGTATCGAGAAACCACCGACCCAGATCGGGCTGGACCAGGCCAGGCCGCCATCGAGCTGCTCGACGCGCACGTAGTAGTAGTCGCCTTGGCGCGGATCTTTCTCGTCGACGAACTCGAACTCGTGATCAAGCGAGGTGTCCTTGCGCATGCGCCGTAGCATCACGGTGTCGGTGAACTGCTCGACGCGTGTCTCCTGCTTCGCCACGCCGTCCCGAAGCTCGGCGAGGGCAAATCGGATCTGCCGCGCAGGGAGGCGGGCGGGTTTGCGATACAGGGCCGGGCTCGCGCGTTCATTGGTTCCCCGCAGATTGATTTCAACCGTCGCGCCGGGGGTGATCTCGGTCAGTTCGAGGACGAGATTTTTGTGGGAACCACGGGTGATCAGGTTGAAATCGGTTTTGCTCCGATCTACTTCGTTGGGACGAACGAATTCCGTCAGGCGGTTCTGCATCGCGGGCGAAGTGACGCTCTTCAGCGTTGCCCCGGTGAGGGAGACCGTTCCCCGCCACGGACGCCACCCGCGGGGATTGTCGCGAATCTCAGGATCGGTCGTGGAATGAAAACTCACTTCGAACCTCTGGCTTGCGCTTTCGTCAACCTTGGATGTCAGCAAGTCGCGGGTCCAGATGGGTTCACCGTTCTTGATGATCGCGACTTCTTCCAAGGGCGCGGTGCCGATGATCCGACCGGTGATGCGGCGCCTCTTACGCTGGGCAGTTCGCGTTCCCACCCCAGCGCCATTGAGCTGAATATCCATGATGATGCGCTGACCGGTGGTGGCGTAGACGGAGAGGTCTTTCATCGCGTCGAAGATCGCATCACGCGTTTTTTCCGGGGCCAGAACAGCGGCCAAGCCGCCACGCGCCGCCAACCCCGCGGGCAATGGAGCGGTGTAGCCGGGATGGCTGAGGTGATCGTCGGAGGCCGCCACGAAGCCGACTTCGTGACCATGCTGCAAATACATCTTGCCGAACCATTCGAAGTGTCCGTGCATGGACATGATCTCCACCAGCGTTTCCATGTGCGGTTCGCTCATGCGGTATTCGCCCGCCTGATGGGCATGCGGAATGATCAGCACATCCTTCATGTCGTTCTCGTTGGCCAGGCGGCGGTAGAGCTGCGACTGGAACGGTGCGGTCTGGTTCGGCACACGTTGACGTCCCTTGGTGTCGCGGAAGAAAACGTTGTGGTGCCCGCCCCAACGACTGCCCACCGTCCACTCGTAGCCGAGGATGGCGACAAATTCGCCGTCCTGGTGGTACTCGTCCACTTTCTTGCCCAGTGTCTTCCACTCGTGATCGTCCATCCACAGGTCATGCTCGGACAGGGTCAGGAAATCGAGTCGCGCGTCGTCGCGTCCGAACTTGAAGTAGCCGTCGGGTGATCCCTGCCCCTCCGCAAATCCACAATGCCCGTGGGTGTCCCCCCAATAGACGCGCTGGGTGGGATTGTCACGAACCCACACCGGATTGGCCTGGCCCGTGATCTTGCCGTCCTTGGAACCAAAGCTGAAACGATAGACGCCCGCTTTGTCGAAACGGATGTTTTCGATCAGGTGGATCGCCTCGCTACCGGCGGGAATGATGGAGTGATTCTTACCGTTCAGCTTCACCTGGTATTCCGGCATTTCTCCGTGCGCCCGGTTGTAGTAGAAGTCCTCGCTCCGCACGGACAGGGTGAACGCCTCCCCGGTCTTGACGACGGATGGCGCGAAACCGTGGACCCCGTTCACCTTTCCGCCGCGAACGGTGTAGGTCTGGATCGGCAACGTGATCAGCTCCCGATTGCCGCGCAGGTTGACGTAGATCGGCAGAGGGAAGGCATCGTTGCTGAAGGTCTGCACCCGAAAACCTGGTGAGCCGCCGCGCGTGTCACCATAAGTGATCGTAACCGTGTCGCCCTTCACCAAGCGGCCTTCCTCGAGTCGGAAGAAGAGACCCGGCGCCGCACGACGAAATCCGCCGTGCATCCCACTCAAGGAGCGCGTATCGATGACGAGCTTGGCGGTCGGATTGGAGGCCTTGATCGTGATGTAGTTTTCCCGCTCCGGATTGGATGTCTGATAACGCCCCTGGTTGGACATGAAGTGTTTCGCCACAAAAAAACCGCCACCACCCGACATCGGAATCTCGCCGAAGGTGTAGGTCTGCCGGATGGTCACGTGGCTGCCCGGCGCGAAGGGTGCCTGGTTATCAGTGCTCAAAGTCCCAACCCCATCGGGCTGATCCTCGCGCAACTGTAGTTCCCGGATGAACTCGTCGAGCAGGCGCAGATTGCCACGACTGGTCGCCTGCCGTCCCATGATCCGCGACATGACCGATGGCAGTTCAACCGGCAACACGCCCTCGTTCAAGGCGTAGGCATTCGCCCACTCCCACAGAACGGTCGCCCGTTGCACGCCGTTGGCGGCGGTGGATGGCTGCTTGGCGAGACCCCGCTTGAGATCATCGACCTTGGCACGCAATTCAGGGGCGAGGTAATCCGCCCCCTGTGCTGTACCCCCAGGAATGTTGCCGTCCAAGGGTTGGCCCGCGCGGTTGGCGTTCTGGTCTTGGGCCAATGCGGCGCCGCACAACAGGCCGGAGAGGGTGAGGATAATGGTCAGAATTTTCATGAGAAGTGCTCGCTCTTACTCCGCGCGCGCGGTCGGAATTCGGGAAGATATCCCTGAATTCTTCGGTTTTGTCGGTCTGGGTGAGAGATTTCAGTTCGGAAGCCTGCCGGTAGTCCAAGGCGGCGTGGAGCTATTTCGCGTTCTGCAGACCTCGAGACCCCTCCGCGTTCAGACGCTCCTAGACCGACGCTACCCGCCGATCCCTGTTCCCGCCAACTTCCCTGCCATCTACGGGGCGTATCTCCTTGCCCCGCGCACGTTGATTTCCGATGACCCGACCATGCGCACGCCTCGATCGACCGTCGTCATCGCCTCCTTCATCGCCGTTTGTTGCGGGAACATTTCCTCCCGCACCGAGGCCGCCGCCACCCGCCCCAACGTCGTCCTCTTCCTCGTCGATGACATGGGCTGGATGGATTCGGGCGTTTACGGGAGCCCGTATTACGAGACGCCGAACATGGACGCCCTGGCCAAACGTGGCATGCTCTTCAGCGACGCCTACGCCGCCAATCCGCTTTGCTTGCCAACGCGCGCCAGCATCCTGACCGGCAAGAATCCCGCGCGACTTCGCTTCACCACTGCTGCCGGCCACACCCAGCCCACCCCCCAAGACGCGCAGCCTTATCCGGATCGCGTTTCGCCCAGCAGCAAGCTGATCCAGCCTCGTGATCGGGACACCCTTTCTGAGCCAGTTGGAATGTTAGGTTCCGGATACTGGTCCGCCACCCGGGGCATGGCTCCAGAAATTCTCCGACATCTGAAACAAAAAGAGGCTCAACTCCCGACCGTTGCCCGGCTCAAGGCGGTGCTCAATGCGGAGATCGCCAAACTCCCGGAAGAGGATCGCAAGAGAGGAGAGACCCTCGCGGCGATGTTGGCGAACAGCCAGTTGGAGGCCATCGTGAAGCGCCTTATTCCCATGACCGGGTGACGCGCTCGAGAGCTTGAGGCCCTCGTTCCTCCCGTTGAAGTGTCTGTCACTATCTGCTCCTGCGCCAGAGCGAGCGTGCTCTCAAGCCCTGCCCAGTGGAAGGTGATGGTGAGCGGGCTCCTCCCGGGTTAGCTTCACCCATGCCCGGACCCCACCTCGGCCGCCAAAACACCTTGCGAGTAAGCGCGCGGCACAAGGCCGGGATGCTCCTCGACGGCGGCACCCTCGGCGACATCCTGCTACCGCGTCGCTATGTTCCCCGCGGCCTCGAGCCCGGCAACGAGATCGAAGTGTTCCTCGCCCTTGATTCGGAGGACCGCCCGGTGGCAACCACCGAGCGCCCCCTCGCCATGGTGGGCGAGTTCGCCGCGCTCAAGGTGGTCGATTCGACCCAGGTCGGGGCCTTCCTCGACTGGGGCATGCCCAAGGATCTGCTTCTCCCGTTCTCAAACCAGGTCCGCCGCTTGCGCCCTGGTGACCGCGCCCTGGTTCGCATTTGCCTGGATCAAACCAGCGGCCGCCTGGTGGCGACCGCGAAACTCGGCAAGTTCCTGGCCGATACCGCGCCCGCAACGGTCAGCGCCGGCGACCGGGTATCGCTCCAGATCGCTGAGCAGACTGATCTCGGCGTCAAAGCGATCGTCGACGACCTCTACTGGGGCCTCCTCCCGGACGGCAGCACGGGGAGGGTGCCGGCGATCGGTGAGCGCTGCACGGGATACATCAGCCGCTTGCGGGACGACGGGCTGGTCGACCTCGGTCTCGAACCTCCGGGCTACGCCAAGGTTTCCGCCGCCGCGGAACAACTCGCGGAGGCCCTCGCCGCCGCCGAAGACGGCTTCCTCCCCGTGCACGACAAGAGCCCCCCGGAGCGAGTGCGCGACTTGCTGGGCATGAGCAAGAAGGTCTTCAAGCAGGCGATTGGCGCCCTTTACAAGGCCGGCCGGATTCGCATCAGCGAGGACGGGATCCACTTGTTGAACAGGTAGTCTGATGCCCAGGTGCCGAACCTCCGTGGTTGGGAACCAGCAAGATTGGCCCACTCATCCATCTTGGTGACATTCCGAATTATCCTGCAATGCTCCTGTGAAATCCTTGGGAACGTCATGACCTCACTCAAGCCCAACCTGTTTTGCCTGCTCGTTTTCATGGTGTCATTGCTGGGGAAGAGCTCTGCAGAGGACCTCTCTTTCCTTGATGATTTCTCGAAGACCAAAACTCCGGCGTGGAAGTCCTTCCTCGATCCAGGGGAGTGGTTGATTGAAGGAGGATTCCTGACTTGGACCAAGAGTCGCAATTCCGTCTGCCTGGTGCCTGCTGAACCATCGCGAGACGCCGTGATCCAGACCACGGTCCGAGTCGGACCCAAGGGCCGTTCCTGTTTCGGATTGGTCTTGCGTGGCCGTAGTCCCAACACCGCCCTGGTGATTCGCTACTACGACCAGACCGATTCCCTGGAGCTTCTGCACTTCGAGAATCACAAGATCATCCAGGCCACGAATGATCGCCGCCGGCTGCACTATCGGCGAGACCGCGCCTACGCGATGAAGGCGGCGGTGGTCGGGGATCAACTGATGGCCAAGCTCTGGCCGCAAGGTGGGCCGGAACCCGGCTGGCAATTCCGCACCACGGTCTCGGATCTCCTCCCGGGGAAGGTCGGCTTGCTGGCCCAGGACAACACTCCGGTTCGGTATGATCAGGTGGAGGTATGGACCGAGGGAGGGCTCCTCCGGACCTTGCAGGAAGAACTCCAACGAGAGCGTGCCCTGCTTGAAAAGCGCCACCGGGACTCGCTCAAACTGATTCTGTATCCGCTACCCAACTCGCCGGCCCACGGAGGGGAAGCGGTCTGTCGGATCGACTTGGCCCTGACCTCTCTCGAACCGCGCTTCGCCGCTGGCGGCAAACTCGAAGTTCGCTGCGGTGACTACTCCAGGAACTCCCCTCTCACCGCATCGGATTTCCTCAACGGCCGCTTCCGCATCAAGGTGGACTCTCCCCGGGAGACCACTCCGCTGCTGGTCCGCTTCACGACGGGTTCAGGGGTGGAATTATCCGCTCAGATCCCCCTCAACCCGGTGACGACCTCTTCCTGGAATGAGTATGTCACCCGTTCCCTGGAGACCTTGCAGGAAATGGGAACCGACCGCTACGGGCCGGTCCAGACGCCCATGCTGATGGCGGTCCTGGATGTCGATTCCCTGTTGGCTCCCGAGAAACCGGATCTCTACGAGGCGGAGGTCCGCACCGAGGGACGTCCCGATCACGGACGGCTTAGTGCCGGCGGGACCAATGCCTGGCTGGATCAACCGTTGCTCCGGACCATGTACCTCGCCACCGAGATCACGGGTGACAGGCACTACGCCGCTGCGGCGGACGATTACCTGCGCTATTTCATGGAACACTGCCGCAAGTCGAACAAGATGTTCGTCTGGGGATCACACAGCTATTGGCATGCCTTCCGGGAAGGAATCGCAGGCGACGGAGTGCATGAGATCCTGATCAAGCACCCGGTCTGGGAAGCGATGTACCGTCTAAATCCGAAAGCGGTCCGCGAGGAAATCGACGGCATCTGGGAACACCATATCCAGGACAAGAAGACCGGACGGCACAACCGGCACGATTCACGGGGAACGGGCGACTTTTCCTTTTCGGCGGGCTCGTTCACGATCGCCTTCGCATTCATGCACAAGATGACCGGCGAGCAGCATTACCTGGACAAGGCCCGCTTGATCACGGAATGGCATTGGAGTCATCGCAATCCGGAAAACGGATTGGTTCCCGAATCACCGTGGGCCTCCGATCAGAAGAGTGTCTACTGGAACGGGTGGCATATGTTTACCCAGGTAACCGGCTGCTACGGCTCGCAATTATTGCGTGCCTCCGAGATTTGTGGCGACCCTCTCTTTCGTGACCGGGCCATCGCCTACATGAAGGCCTATGAAAAGATCGGCTGGAACGACAAGGATCGCCAATACTACGCCATGTTGCGGGTGCGGGATGGAAAGCAAATCGTTGAGTTCAATGCGGCGGAGGGCGCCCACGAATCGCCCTACACCCCCATCGGTTACGTCGACGTCTGGCGAACGATCATGTATACCTTTGAATTCCCGATCGTCGCTGCCCAGGCCGCGGTCTATGCCTATGAATCGTCGGATCTTGGGGGCGGCCGGAAGGATCCCGAACTACTTCGGATCGCCTTGCACTGGGCCGAGGTCATTGAAAAGAACCTGCCAGCGCGCCTCGGTCGTCGTTTTAAAGACGAGGTCGAAGAACTCCTGCCAAACGGAAGCAAGACCGGGGGGACCTACGCGGAAAACTATGGCCGCGCGATTTCCTTCTACGTCCACCTCCATCGCGCCACCAACGAGAAGAAGTTCCTGACCCTCGCGGAACAAATCGCCGGTGAAGCGGTCGAGAAACTCTACCTGGAAACCAGACGCCCTGATGCAACTGGAAAGCAAAAGCGCTACGGCCTCTTTCGTACTCATCCCGCCAAACCGTATTGTCAGTCCAATGAAGGACTGGGCTACCTCCTGCACGCCTTGCTCGAGCTCGGCAACCCGGCGCGATCCATGCCGGGCGCTTTTTAATCCAGGGCCTGGAGGCCCTCTGCATCCATGACTACACCGCTGCTGTCGATTGTGCTCCTGCTCCAGGTTCCGGCGGGGTGGGATGTCATCGACGGGAAAGTGACCTTTCCGGGGGAGGGCTGTCGTATGGAGGGCCCGGCGCAGGCCAACTCGAAACCGATCGCGGCGCGCCCTCATGCGATCTACCGCCTCTCGGCCAAGGTGCGCCAAGTCTCCGGGACCGGCGCCTACATGGTCGCCCTGATCTGGCGAGACAAGGACGGCAAGGTCTTGCACGTCGATAACGATTGGATGGGGAAGGACCGGCCAGCCAAGGAGGCTTCGCACGGCGGCCTCTTCACCGCGCCGGAGGAAACGCACGATGTGGTTGTTTCCCTTGGAGTGGAGCCCGAGACCGTCTGCCTCTTCAACGCGATCGAGGTGCGATTCGAGAAGATGGCGCCGCCGTATGACGTCACATTGAGATGGCTCGACTCGAAGGGAGAGCCCATCGACGCCCCGCTCAAGAGCGTGGTCGACCCCTCCTGGTTCGCGGCGCCAGAGAAGGCCCGCTCGGTGGACGGGTGGAAGCAGGGCGAGGGCCGTTCTCGTTCTGCAAAGTTCCCGGTTGAAGCGGGACGCCTCTACGTGGTGGAGGCGGGAGGACGAACGGTCGGCTTCGCACCCTCAACGGCCGTGCATGCGCAGGTTGAGGTCACGCTGAGGGGCGCGTTCGATTTCGACATGGTCCGTGTGTGGGAGGCAACGAATGGCAGCCCTCCGCTTGTGCCGAAATCGACCGCGGTCTGGATCTGCCCTGATTTCCGGATGGATCCCAATCCCCTCTTCGAGTCTGACGCGCCCTGGGGCACAGCTCGCGAGGCGATCAATTGCTATAAATTCCATCTGCGAGTTCTGTCCGGAACAGACCGTCACGGGAGCTGGAAGCGCGATTGGCGCGTTGGCCTGCCGAAGGCGGTAGCGGCACTGAAGAAGGCCGGGATCGGGATCGCCGTGGAATCGGCCGGGCTCTATGGAAACCAGCCGGGCGAGACCGGCCTGAAGTCGGCCCGGGTCGAGTTGGCCATCCTGAATCAAGTGGTAGAAGCCGGCGGACGCGTCAAGACCCTGGCGCTGGACGGGCCGATCAGCAGGGTCCTCAAGGGCGGACGGCCGCGTGGAGACGGGGGCGCCGCCGGAACGCTGGGCTATTCGCTGGTAGAGTCGGTCGGCCATCTCGCTGCCTACGTGGAAACTGTCAGCCGGGCCCATCCCGGGATCGAGATCGGGATGATCGTGAATTTCGCCCATTGGGATTTCGAAGGGCGCGAGTCCTACTTCGGAAGGTCCTCATACTCGGCCGGCTCCGGACACAGCTACGACGAAGTGCTCGACGCTCTCCTGGCGCGCGGGCCGCTGATTCGTTTCGTCCATGCCGACAGTCCCTTTGACTACCTGACTTCCCCGCGTTCGCCCTACAACCCGCGATGGAAGGGTGAGCGTGACCGCCTTCTGGCGCTCGAAAGCTATTGCCGACGGAAGGGATTGCGATTCGGACTGATATGCAACACGGAGGCGCGCCAGACCGGAAGCGATCGCGAGTTTTATGAACAGACCCTCCAGGCCCTTCAACTCTACCGCGCCGGCGGCGGGCAGCCCGACTCCTTCACGGTGGAGAGTTGGTTTGAATTTCCACGGCAACTTCTGCCTGAAACGGGGCCCAACACCTTCACCCGACTGGCCCGCGACTTCGCCGCCCAGGTCCGCGGGCTCTACCCGGGCGAATGATCCGTGGCGAAAGCCCCACTCGTCACCATAGTGCGCACTAATCCGGCGGTGCGCTGAATTTATTCTGGACTAACTATATTAGTTGAGGCTAAATTCCAGCTCTCCATCTTAATTTTCAGGAGGTAACGTAATGGCCGCTGTGATCGAGATCGAGAACCTGCGCAAGTTCTACAAGGGAGTGCATCGGGGGGTGAACGGCGTCGACCTGGTGGGTGAACCAAGGCGAAATCTTCGGCTTCCTGGGACCCAACGGGGCCGGCAAGACCACCACCATCCGGATCCTTCTGGACCTCCTCCGGGCCGACTCTGGAAGGGCTTCCGTCTTCGGTCTCGACTGTGTCAACGACTCGGTGGCGATCCGCAAACGGGTGGGATACCTCCCCGGCGAATTGGGGCTCTACGATCACATGGTGGCTCAGAAGGTGGTGGACTACTTCGTTCACCTGAAAGGAGGGATGGACTCCAAGGTGGTTGCCGAATTGATCGATCGCCTCGACATCGATCTCACCCGCCGGGTGAAACAGTACTCCAAAGGGAACAGGCAGAAGCTCGGGATCCTGCTCGCCTTCCTGAACCGACCGGAGCTGGTGATCCTCGATGAACCGACCTCGGGTCTCGACCCCCTGTTGCAAAAGGAGTTCTACGACTTCACCGCCGACCAGGTGAAACAGGGACGGACCATCTTCATGTCCAGCCATGTCCTCTCCGAGGTAGATCGAGTCTGCACCCGGGCGGGGATTATTCGCGAGGGGAAGATGGAAACCGTGGTGGGGATCGGGGCGCTGAAAGAACAAATGGGGGAGATCTTCCGCGTCACCATCGACGGGCCCTACGATCCCGGCGACTTTGAATTGGAGGGAGTGACCAAGGTGGAGTCGGACGGCGAGAACTTGCTCCTCCATGTCACGGCCAACCACGACGGGGTGCTCAAGCGTCTCGCCGAATATAGGGTCACCAAGCTCACCGCCGAGGCATACTCTCTCGACGACTTTTTCCACGAGTAATACGACGCTGCTGGTGGAGTGCTCTCCACCGGTGATCCGAACGAGGGAGGTGAGGCATGAAAAACAGCCACGCCGTGTTCGTCTTTACGATCTCCCAGAAGTGGAAGGGCTTGTCCATTTTCACGGCCATCATGGTGCTCTTCCTGATGATGATCCTCTCCATCTACCCGGAGTTCACCAAGATCGCTACGGCGCCAACTGCAGAGCTCTCCGGGGACGGCCTGATTGGGATCACCCTCACGGAGGACAGCAAGACGGGGAACTTTACCCTGGGATGGGACCGCGTCCCCCTCGCCGAGGGATATGCGCTGGTCCAGTCCGATGCCGAGTTCAATCCCCTCGATCACCTGGGCCAGATGAACTTCACGGTGTTACCGGATCAGCTGGAAGGTGTCCGGCACGATCCGGTGGTCACCCTGGTGGAGCCCGGCGAGACCGAATTCACGATCGCCGATCTTGCAGGCGAGTGGGGCCGTGGAACGGTGGTCTACCTTGCGGTCATGCCCTATGTGGGGCCTGCTGAAAATGCCACCGTGCAGGTGGTCAGCGGCCTCCTCAACACCGGGGCCCTGGTGGCCAGCACGCCCTTCGATGCCCTCATGGAAAGCTCATTCTACGAAGCGTGGGGCGTGACCTCCGACTTCCTGAAGTTGGGCCCCTTCCTCGACATGGAGTTTTTCGGGAGCACCATGGTCTTCGCCCTGATCTTTCTCATCCGTCATTACACCGCCTCCTTTGCCCGGGAGAAGGAGAGAAAGACCATCGACCTGCTGATGAGCACCCCCCTCAGCCGGCGCACCCTCTTCGTGAGCCGCTACTTAGCCTGGACGGCGGTGTCGGTAGCCCTCGTCATCATTTTCTGGTTGGTGATCGTGGCGGGGGTGTCCGCCCTTGGGGAGACCGATCAGCTCAGCGCCGGGCGCTCCCTGCTTGCCTGCGTCCTCTTGCTGCCCTTCCTCCTGGTGGTCCAGGGGATGGGGATGTTGGGCTCCGTGCTGTTCGATGAGACGAGAAAGGCAACCGGATTCGCGATGGGCCTCTTCTTCGGCATGTTCATCCTGCAGATCATGGCCCGGCTCAGCGAGGGCTGGGACGGGCTCAAGTATCTCAGCGTGTTCCACTACTGGGATACCTCCGCGGTTCTCAGCGGACGGGAGTTTCCCTGGAGTGGGACGATCCTGTTGACCGCCCTGGCGGCCGCCTTGTTTGTCGCCAGCCTGTCGGTGTTTGAAAAGAGGGACCTCGCGACCTGACCGCCCGCCTTCAGAGGTTTGCGAAGCGGGCGCGACCCGGCCAGAGCGACGTTGACTCTTTGGGCCCTCCATCATTGACTGGTAGCTACGATGAAAGCTTGCCATGCAATGTCCCAAACTTCCTTCGGCGGCCCCTTCCGGCCTACTCTGGTCCTGGTCGCGGCCGTGTCCCTCGTTCCGGTCCTCACCGTCGCTGATGTCAGCCGCTCCGGGCTCGACGAGGAACGCACCTTCTCCGACTCGGGAGTGGATTACAAGATCACCTACAACGACAGCAGCACCAGTAGCCACCGCATCTCGAGTTCGGACGTCGACGACCTGGAGGACTTTGCCATGAGTGAGGGAAAGAAGTCGCTGGTGACCCCGACCTTGCAGAAGGGACGAGCGAAGCCAGGTGAGAAGTAGCACTCCGAGATCCACCCTCGTGGGTCGGCTCTCAAGAAAACCAATCGATGACCCACATGAACCGCCCTCCCCTCTTCTTCGCCGCCGCCCTGCTGAGCTGCACGCAACTCAGTCACGGAGTGTCCTTCGAACAGATTGGTTCGGACAAGAACAGGAACTACCAGACGATCGCACAGCCGGGGTGGCCGGCTGGCCTGGTCAAGATTCTCAACCATGACTCGCGCGTCTACTCGGTCGACGGGACCGGACATGATAACTTCTACTTCAAGTCGAACCCGGACGAGATTGCGGAGTTGATCAAGCGCTACTCCCAGACGCGCCTCCGTGAGCACATTCTCACGATCAAGAAGGGAAAGCCGGAAGCGAGCACCTTCAAAAAGAAGAAGATATCCTACAACGTGCACTTTTATCTCCTGGACGGCATCGCCCTTGGGATGACTCGTCAGAAAGGGCTGGCCGAAACGCTTGAGCCGACCCTCACAATTCATGTGGATGTCGCCGACGACCTCGCTCTCCTGAGGCAGATCGTGATTCCGGACCACCTCATTGCCAGGAGCGAAGTGCCGGGATGGCCGGTGAAGAGCAAGGCGAAGAAGGCCAAGCGCAGTGTTTGGCATGCGGAAGTGGTCTTCGACAACAAGTTGCCGGCCATTGATTTCGAGACCGGCCTGTCGACCACCGTGACGCTCTGGGAGAAGGATTCCAACGAGAGGTTCAATCTCGGAAAGGTCAGCTACAAGGGGCTGTTCAACGCAGCCTTCTCTGAAACGGAAATCGAAGCCCTGAAGGCGGGACGAATGTGGCTCACGCTCACGGTGGGAAACTGGCTGACCAAGGCGAAGCGGGAGGACCTGAGGCTGGACCTTGTCAAGATGTCGATCGACCCGCGGAACGTGGTGCCCGTGGAGGTGGCGAAGCCGAGGCTTTATCACGGACGGGTGCTCTTTGACGACGGCTCGCCCGCGATTCTCGATCCAGCGCCATGGCAGGGAGCCAGGATCGCGGTGTCCTTTCCCTATGCCGGCATGGTGAACCTCGACAAGAAGGGCTACTTCCAACTCTACTTCACTCCCGATCAATACGCCGCGATGAAGGCGCGGAAGATCCGGAAGAACATCTACCTTCCGGACCTCGATGAGAAGGGGAGCAGCAGGGCCCTCTATGCCTTCCCCGCCATGGACCTGTCGCTGGAGAAGGAGAAGGCGGGCGTGATCAGGATCGCGAAGCCGCGTCCCAATAAGAAGGACCAGTAACCAAGGGACGGGACCACTCTCCTCTCGGAGTTCGATAACAAGGTCGTCGCGACCTGACTGCAGCCGTGGACCTACCGGCTCTTCTTCTCCCGGGCCGCCTTGCGCTCCGCATCGTCCTCAAGGCGCTCGAGGAAATTGTCCGGATGGCTCTGCTTCAGGATCTCCACACCGTCGATCAGGATGGTAACCACGAAACCGACGACCTTTTCGCGACGGGACTCTGACACCCCCTTCCTCGTGGTCTCCCCCTCCTCGGAAATCTCGCTGTCACTGGTGAACTCGACCGTTCCCTTGGGCTTCAGGTTGTCGACATCAGCGCCATTGCTGGTCTCCTCAGTCCGTGTCTCAGAGCCGTCTTCGCCCCCCCGGACGCTGACCCGCTCATAGATCACATATTCGGCCTTGATGCCCTCGATGCTCTTGGTGGAGAGGTTTTCGAGGGCGCAGGTGTAACTCGTCTCGGTCCGGCTGATCTTGTTGTTCCTGTTGTTGTTGCCCTTGTTCCTTTTCTCCTCGGTCTCCTTGAGGCGCTCCGTGTTCTTCTCGATCGTCAATCGGAGATCTCCCGCGCTCACCTTGTTCTTGTTCTCCTCGTACCAGGATTTGACGTAGGTCTGGTCCCCATCCGAAAGCGACTTGAGGGGAACCTTCGCCTTGCGTCCATTTGCGAGTTTGAGAATCGCGGTGCCATTTTCCATTCCGATCAGCTCGGCCTTGATTTCTTTGCCGGCCGAATTGGTGAAGGTCCGGACTTCGGCTCGGGCGAGGAAGGGGCAAAGCAGAACCACGAGTGCGACGAGGAGGCGAGCTTTCATGCTCTCATGCCTAGGGCGTCAGGAAAAAAGGTAAAGCGGAATAGATCCCTCGGAGACCAATCTCGTTTCCAGGTTTGTGTCACGCCGCCTCCCCGGCCAGAGTGGGTTCATGCATTTTGCAAGAATCGCCAGGTTGACGGGGATGGTCGCAGTCCTGGTCACTGCCACGGTGGCGCGCAGTGAGGAATTGAATCTCTGGCCCAAGGGTGCGCCGGGCGCGAAGGGGACCGACAAGAACGACACTCCGACCCTGAAGATCTTCCCCGTGCCGAAGGGTGCGGTGGATCCCGTTCCCGCGGTGTTGCTGATTCCCGGCGGCGGATACAAGCACCTCTCCGGCTACGGCGACTACCTGAAGTTCTTCTCGTCCCGTCCGGTGCGATTCTTTGCGCTGAAGTACCGCCTGCCCGTCCACGGCTATCGTCACCCGGCTCCCATGCAGGATGCCCGACGTGCGGTCGCGACGCTCCGCGCCAACGCCGAAAAGTGGAACCTGGATCCCAAGCGAATCCTGGTGGTGGCGTTCTCGTCGGGAGGACACGTGGCGACCACGCTGGCAACCCATTACCAACCCGGCAATCCCGACGCGCCCGACCCTGTCGACCGGTTCAGTTCCCGGCCGGATGCGCTCGCCCTCTTCTGTCCGGTGGTCAGCATGAAGAACCACCCGCATCGGCCGTCGGTGGCGCGTCTGCTCGGGCCCGATCCCAGCGCGGCGCTGATTGACAACCTCTCCAACGAACTCCAGGTCGATGCCAGGACTCCGCCCACCTTCCTCGCCCACGCCAAGGACGACAAACTGGTCCCTCCCGAGAACAGCATCCTCTTCCACGAAGCATTGAAGAAGGCCGGGGTGGCAACCAAGCTGCGACTCTATGGGCAGGGCGGCCACAATGTAACGAGCAAGCCCAATCCATGGCGGGCCGACCTGGGCGATTGGCTGGTCACCAGCGGCATCCTCCCGGAAGGGACCGCCACTCCCACTCCCGAAAGCGCCGGAGTCTACGAACCGACTTCAAGCTACACCACCAAGACAGTGGCAGGCTGGCAGGTTCTGGTCCACAACTCGCTCCTGCCGGGGGGCGCGAATGCGGAGACTGGCGCAGCTGCGCAAAAACGACTTGAGGACGCCATGGAGCGTCTCAAGAGCTGGATCGCAGAGGATCGGTTGGCGCGCCTCTTGAAGGTGAAGATCTGGCTGGAAGTGGATTCCACCAGGGGGCCGCACGGCCACACCTCCGGCTACCAGTATCATCCGGGCCGGGACTGGCTGGTGGACATGGATTTCAACCCCGCCAAACACAAGTGCGTCGAGTTTGGAAACGCCGCCTCGCTGGCCAAGCGGCCGGACGACCGCAGCGTGACCGTCCTTCTTCACGAACTCGCTCACGCCTACCATGACCAGGTCCTCACCTTCGAGCACGCCAACATCATGGCGGCCTACCAGCGGGCGGTCGAGGGCACGGCCTACCCGAAAAACGACTGGGTGAAGAGCGACCACAAGGAGTTCTTCGCCGGCGTGACGACCCGCTACTTTGGCACCAAGGTCGAACGTGAGGCCCTCGTCGAGCGCGATCCGGTCCTCGCCAGGGAGCTTCTCAAGATCTGGGGGAAGCCCCGGGCCACCATCGATACGCAACCCTGAGATCGCCTGTAGCGGCACGCCTTCGCGAGCCGAAGTCGTGTTTAGGCTCCCGGATTCACGGAATCAAACAGGCTACCAAGAAACGGAAGGGGAAGCCCTTCCGCTACGCATCACCTGGCCACAGCGTGCGGCCGATTGAAATCGATCTCTGTCCTTGATCTGCCCGCCAATCAGCCAGACGCTTGCGAGATGAGAACATCACCTTCTCTCGCTGTCGTGGTCGGAGTCCTGCTGGGCATTTCCTGGTCCGCCAGTGCTCAAGGCCTGCGCAAAGGCCACGCCCAGAAACCCGACGAGGCCAAGCAGGAACTCGCCGAGATCAAGAGTGCCACCCCCGATCTCGAAAGCTGGGAGAAGCGCAAGGCTCGCGTCGTGGCCGGCATCCTGGCGGGGGCGAAGTTGACGACCTTGCCCGAGCGCACGCCACTCAATCCGCGCTTCGTCAAGAAGCGGACCTACGACGGCTACCTGGCGGAGAACGTCGCGATTGAAAGCTCTCCCGGCTTCTACGTCACCGGCACCCTCTACCGGCCGACCAAGTTCGAAGGAAACCTGGCCGGCATCCTCTGTCCCCACGGACACGGTGGTCGCTTCAATGAAGCACGGCAGACGCGTTGCGCAGTCCTCGCCAAGATGGGCGCAGCCGTTTTCCAATATGACATGATGGGATACGGCGATTCCAAGGAAGTGGGCTGGTCTCACCACAAGACGCCCGAGATCCTGCGCCTGCAAACGTGGAACAGCATGCGCGCGCTCGACTTTCTCCTGACCCTTCCTGGTGTTGATCCGAAGCGCATCGGGATGACGGGCTGCTCAGGGGGAGGCACGCAAACCTTCATCCTCTCCGCCCTCGACGAGCGCGTGGCGGTCTCGGTCCCCGTCTGCCAGGTCTCCGCCCACTTCTTCGGGGGATGCGGCTGCGAAAGCGGAATGCCCATTCACTGGAGCAAGGATCACAAGACCAACAACGTCGAGATCGCCGCCCTGGCCGCCCCGCGTCCGCAGCTCATGATTTCCAATGGCAGCGACTGGACCGTAAACACGCCGGCGGTTGAGTTCCCGTTCGTGCAGCACGTCTACAAACTTTACGGCGCGCAGAACAAGGTCGCCAACGCGCACTTCGTCAACGAGAAGCACGACTACGGGGTCTCCAAGCGCATGGCCGCCTATCCCTTCCTCGCCAAGCATCTCGCCCTCGACATCGAGCGCGTCACCGATGACGACGACAGGGTCGACGAGTCCTTCGTGGTGGCGGAAACCCAGAGACAAATGATGGTCTTCAACGGCAAGTACCCGGAAAACGCGGTGAAGCCCAACACGCCATTGCCCTAGTCCGGTTCGATACAGGGATATGAACTCCTCTTCCCTTCCTCTGCTCGGAACAGTCGTTGCGCTCCTGGGCGCAGCGCTGTGCCCGGCGGAGATCCCGGCGAAGCTCCTGGAACTCGGGGGGACGCATTACTACAGCATCTTCGATGGAGACCAAAAGGCCGGTTGGGCGAAGTTCGAGCACGAGCGCACCAAGTTGGATGGGGAACCGGTCTACCACTATCTCTCCCGCGACGAAACAGTGGGCCTCTACTTCGGAGAGCTGCAATCGATGGTTTGGACTCAGGAAGAGTACTACCAGGCCAATCCACCGTATCATCTCCTCCGGCATGTAGATACCGTCGAGGAGCGCGGATTCAAGAAGCAGGTCGTCATTACGCCCGACCCCGCAGGGGGTAAAGGAGCGCTCCAGGCAGAAATCACGGAGGGGAACAATGTCCGCCAGGCCAAGATCCAGGGAGACGGCAAGCCCCTGACCCTCGAGGACTTCTTTTACCTCGAAACGGTCCTGATCAACGGTCCGAAGATTGGGAAGAGCTATCCCAACCGCACGCTGAATACCGAAGAGTTTCTCATCGATAAAATCTCCATGGTCGTCCTCGAGAGTGAGGGCGAGGACGCGTACCGAGTCGGGTTGGACGCCGAGCCCGCAGGGCGCTACCTGACCGCCACCATCATGCTCGATGGCACCTGGAAGAGGTTCGGCTACTCTTCCGGTCCACGCTACGAATGGGCCAAGGATGAAGAGGAGGCCAAGGCCGACCTGGGCAACTACTCCTTCGAGACGATGTGGGAGGTGCCCGTCGACAAGCCCCTGGGCCCGCCCGGCACCATCACGGAATTGGTGGTCAAGGTGAAAGGCAATTGGAGCGAAACGCTCGAGAACAACGGACTGCAGTCATTCACCTACAATTTCTTCACCAGGAGAACCACGATCAAAGTTGGCAAGCGATATCGACGGGCTGCTCCGGTTACCAAAGAGGACCGCGAGAAGGCCCTGCGAGCCACGAATTCGATTCCCGCGAACGATCCCAAGATCACGAAGCTGGCACGTAGCGCAACGGATGGCGCAAAGAACGACTGGGAAAAGGTGGAACGCCTCTGCGCCTTCGTTTCGCGCACGCTGGACTACCAAATTGACCTCGACCCTCTCTCTTCCATGGAGTCCCTTGCCCAGAAGCGGGGCGATTGTTCGGAGCACGCCGACTTGTTTGCAGCCTTGGCGCGCAGCATCGGAATCCCGACCCGCTCGACTTCCGGGTGGGTCTACCTCGGAGACGAGGAACTGCTATTCGGTTACCACGCCTGGAACGAAGTGGCCATCGAGGGGAACTGGGTGTCCGTGGATGCCACCTGGGGCGAGCTTTACCCCAACGCCACCCACATCAAGATGGAAATTGAGGAGGCCGACCATCGCTTTGCGCGCAAGGTGGACGACGGGGAACTGGTCTTCAAGGTGGTGCGCGTCAAGAGCGCTCCCGATGTGCGTCTGAAGGCGAGCAACGAGCAAATTCGCAAGTACCCCGGGGAGCCCGCCTGGCTGGAGGCGCGGGCCAGCCTCTACATGGACCTCGAAAGGTATTCCGAGGCGATCCGGGACTTGAACGCGGCAATCAAACTCGCACCCGACATCGCCGAGTACCACGAGTTTCTCGCGATGGGATACGGGGAACTGGATGAGGGCGCAAAGGCGATCGCGGCCCAGGGACAAGCTGCCAAGCTCTCCCCGAATCACCCAGGCTACTGGCACGACCTGGCGTGGCTGCAAATGAGAGAGGGCGCCTACGGCGACGCGATCGCTTCCGTGAACAAGGCGCTCGAACTTCGCCCTGACAATATCGAGTATCTCGACTCGCGTGCCTACTTCCATTACGGGAGGAATGACCACAAGGCGGCGCTGGCAGACATCGAGAGAGCGATTGCGATCACCGCCAGTGACCCGATGCTGCATACCACCCGGGGGATGATCTTGTTGGGCGCCAAAAGCTATGGCGAAGCGGAGAAGGCGTTCACGCAGGGCATTCAACTGGATCCCGCCGATCCGTGGCTGCTCATTCACCGCGCCACTGCTCGCGAC